>JAFLJU010000274.1 GCA_022712835.1 Desulfobacteraceae bacterium | reverse complement strand
CTCCCTGCATGGCATACGCTGTCATAGCGATGATCGGAATGTTCACGTTGTTGAGACCGGCTTGTCCCGCTCTGACCAATTTCGTCGCTTCGATACCGTCCATTACAGGCATTTGGATGTCCATAAACACGAAGTCGAATTGAGTTTCGTGCATTTTCTGAATAGCCTTTTCGCCATTCTCTACTGTGATGACTTCGATGTTACCCATCTTTTCAATCAAACGAGAAAGTGCGATTGAGTTGACTCTTTCATCCTCGACAAGAAGTACCACTGTCTTTCCACCTTCCGCACTCTCTGCGACGGCAGAATGTTCTTTGCCAATAGGTTTTCGGAGAAGTCCCGATACATTGGTACTGACGTTCAATGGTATCGATACGAAAAACGTCGTGCCTTCGCCCAGGCGGCTTTCGAGACAAAGCGTTCCATTCATCAAAGTCACCAGCCGTTTGACAATAGGGAGACCAAGACCCGCCCCCTGATAGCTACGTTTGAACCCTTGGTCTGCTTGACTAAACATCTCGAATACATGCTTAAAATTGTCTTCTGATATTCCGGGTCCAGAGTCCTCGACTGTAATAAGCATGCGCGCCTGACCTTCCTTGTGATATTTAAGAAAGAAAATATCCAGCTTAACGACGCCTTCTTCAGTAAACTTTACTGCATTGCCGACAAGATTGAAAAGAATCTGTCTTAGCCGTAAGTCATCACCGATAAGCTCTTGCTGACTCCTTATGTTGATATTGGTGGATAACTCTATCCCCTTTTGCTGTGCAGTAATTGTAAACAGGTTCTCCACGGAATCTATGAGGTCTGGTATATCCAACGCCCCTTCGTTCAGGCGCAACTTTCCTGACTCCACGACAGAAAGGTCGAGAATGTCAGAAAGCAGTGCGGTCAATCTTTTACCAGAAAGGAGCGCCTTGTCGGTAAAGTCAGCTTGCTCCTCATCCATTTTTGACATCTGAAGAAGATGTAGCATGCCAATTATACCATTAAGTGGTGTCCGTATCTCATGGCTCATATTCGCAAGAAACTCGGACTTTGCAGCATTGGCTGCCTCCGCTTTATCCTTGGCTTCGATGAGAGCCGATTCATGCTGCTTCTGCAGGTCGATGTCCTTCGTGAATCCTTGCAACAAGACGATTTCGCCATGCTCATCTAATTTCGCTCTCATGTTCATAGATGTCCAGAAAAGGTGCCCATCCTTATGCCTACGCTGGCATTCAAAATCGAGACACTCGCCCTCTCTGGCAACTATCTCCAGTACGCGGAGCCAATCTTCAGGGTGCGCATAGAGCTCCTTGCCAATGTCATGAGTCAAGCTCATTAAAACCTCAGGGGATTCATAGCCATAGAGCTTGGCAAGCTCTGGGTTTACACTGAGGTATTGACCATCAGGAGTTGCTAGAAATGACCCGATCGGTGCGTTCTCGTATAGATCTCGGTATTTTTCCTCGCTGCTTGTCAATTTCTCTAGGGCTCTGACTGACCGCAATATCTCGCAAAGATACGAAGCAAAAATGTGGCCAATCTCTGCATCGACTTTCGAAAAGGGGGGAGTGTTCTTATTGTGGAGCGTCACCACGCCAAGAACCTTTTGGTGGGTGTCCAGCAGAGGAAGAACGAGCAGCGTGCCATTGGTGTGCCCGCCCCATCCGCTTGCATCAATTTCCCCAGCGGAAAGCAAGTCCTCGATCCGGACCGGCCTTTTCGTCGTCAGCGCCGCACCTATCGGGTTGGTATTAGGTAGTGGGAGAGCTAGATGCTCTGCTGTATGGCTTTTATCCAAGGCTGCCGCGAGCAAAAGAGCGCCCTCTTCGAGTAGGTACAACGCCCCACCTGAGGCCACCATATTTTTGGCGAATTCCTCCAAAAGTGGCGTAGCGATCTCATTCAATCGATCATACTGGGCAAACAATCGAGCCGAACGGACGATGGCGGTCAAACGCTTGTTGATACCCTCGAGTTCTTCCAGTCGTTTTTTCAACTCTGGGTAATAACTTTTCCCTATAGATTTCTCGCCCAAGCCTATAAGTCGTCTCCGGGCTTCTTCTTTGCTTTTTGACATAGTTACAAAGCTTGTTTGTATATAGTTATTATATCTGCAAGGTCGGCATCTTTGGGATTTGTTATCATACACGCATCATCAAGAGCGTGAGCAGCAAGTTGTGCCAAATGTTCTTTTTTGACGCCTACATCGCCCAAGGTAATCGTCACACCTGCTGCTTGTTTTATCTCCGCTATGCGGTCAAGCAGAATTCTTTTGCCCTCATCGGTACTTTGGATACTCGCAACATCTGCCCCCAACGCGTCAGCAAGCTTAATAAATCTCTGTGGGGCGGAGTCAAAGTTGTAGGCTACAACATGATCCAACAAGATAGCGTTGCACAGCCCATGTGGTAGGTCTAGCAAACCTCCTAGACTGTGCGCCATTGCATGAACTGCGCCCAGAATGGCGTTTGAAAAGGCAAAACCTGCATACATGCTCCCCAGCATAACTTGGCTTCTGGCAACAAGGTCATCGGGGTTGTTGATGGCTGACACCAGCCATTCGGAAATTAACCGGACAGCCTCCAGCGCATGCAAATCCGTTGTGGGAGAATGCGCATTGGAGCAGTATGCTTCAATAGCATGGGTCAGAGCATCCAACCCGGTATGGGCTGTAAGCTCCTTCGACATGGTCGTCGTCACTTCCGCGTCGACGAAAGCCATGTCTGGAATCATCATTTTCGATACGATGGCGATTTTAACTTTTCGAGTAGTGTCGTTGATAATGGCGAACTGGGAAACGTCAGCGGACGATCCAGCTGTTGTTGGTATGCAAATCAGGGGAGGACATGGATGATCCACTTGATCGACACCTTCGTAATCAAGAATATTCCGCCCATTAGAAACAATAATGCCGATCCCTTTTGCGCAATCCATGGGACTTCCGCCTCCAATAGCGATTATGGAATCACACTTTGTCTTTGCATAGAGCTCGGCTCCTTCCATAACCTCATAGTCCCGAGGATTGGGAGATACGTCACTGAAAACGACTGATTCAAGACCTGCATCACGCAAAGTGATCAGAATATCTTCGACCCAAGGAGTCGCAATCATTCCACCGTCTGTGACTACTAATGGTTTTTGAAGTGATAAATTATTTGCATGCTGTCCTAAGAGCCGCCTTGAGCCAACACCAAACACCAATTCCGGAATAACCGTCTTTCTAATCTCTAACAATGCGGAGTCTATCATTTGAGGAACCCTTTCTTTTGGGGAATATATACCTCATTCCTTGAATTCGTCATAGATATAACAAATCCCCCCCCCTGCGAGACCCAGTCGTGTCATAGGACTTTTCTGTTATCTCTTTGTATGACTGTATAAGCTGGTAGGAAGAAGCTTGCTTACGGAGTGTCAGCTAAGTGCATATATCTCTTTTTTTATAGTACTTTGCACGTGCCCCACTCTGAGGTCTTCATGAAGTATTATCAGAAAAAAATTAATTGTCGTGTTCTGGACATTTCTAATAGTTCCCCCCGATATTTAGTGGTAACTCCTTAAATAGAAATCAAATTCGAACTGGGAGAGTTGTATGTCATTTAAGGATCTTTCTTTACGTATTAAGATTGGCGGTAGCATTTGTTTGGCCGTCTCACTCATCTTGATTGTCTATACGACAGTAGTCGTATTAAAAACTCAGACAATCTCTGTAGACTCTGCAAAAGAGATCGCACATGAAATGGCGAATAGATATGGCAACCAAGTCAAGAATGATGTCGAAAAGGCCCTGGATGCGAGCCTGGCGACAGCTGCGGCATTTGAGGGCATGGTCAAAAATAGGGACATCATCGACAGGTCAATTATTGATGAAATCCAAAAACGAGTGACTTTGTCTGACGACGCATTTTACGGAATACAGTCAGCCTTCGAACCCAACGCACTTGACGGTAAGGATGCCGAGTTCAAAGCCACTGGCGATCCAATGTGGGAACACATGGGCGGCGCTTACGGCAACTACTGGTGGAGAGCAGGCGGAACCCTGAAAGTTGAAAACCTGACAAAGTATGATTATGTGAACACGCGTGCATGGTATAAAGGCCCACGAGATACGAATGGCCCGTTCCTGACCGAGCCATACTACACCGAGGTCGCCAAGGTGAATATGGCTACTATCAGTGTCCCCATGCGAGAGAATAATACATTCATTGGAATCGTTGGAATTGACTTCAAGCTGGACGCATTTCAGAAAATGGTCAATGATATTAAACCGATGGACTCGGGGTATGCCTTCATCGCGTCCAACAAAGGTTACTGCGTTGCTCACCCTGACAGTAACATCGTGAACAAGAGTATTGCCGAGGCCTTTCCCCCTGAACAGAAGTCAGCGATATTATCAGCAATCGAAGACGGTAATACGTTTGAAGCTTTCATTACATCACCGCTCGATGGACTGGACTACCTGTTTCTATTCCAACCCATCCTCATTCGGGGAACAAGCACACCGTGGACAATCGGCATCGCTATCCCCAAAGACAAGATATATGAAGACGCCAACGACTTCCTCTATCTCAGTGTCATGCTTACACTGATAGCACTCATCCTTGTCGCTGTGATCGTCTTCCTGATTGCCAAGAGCATCACCCTGCCATTGGTCAAAAGCGTGGCGTTTGCTCAAGAAATTGCAGCAGGTAATCTCGTTGCACAACTCGACATCAACCAGAAAGATGAAGTGGGCCTCATGGCTTCCACATTGACTGCAATGGGTGAAAAACTCCGTGAAGTCGTTGGAGAAGTGCGCACAGTAACTGACGGCGTGGCTTCTGGCTCTGGAGAGCTTTCATCAACATCGGTCACGTTGTCTCAAGGCGCCACTGAGCAAGCCGCATCAATCGAAGAAATATCCTCAAGCATGGAAGAGATGGCCTCAAATATCAGCCAGAATGCTGACAATGCCGTCCAGACTCAAAAACTGGCAGACAGTGCTGCGGTTCAAGCAGAAGATGGTGGAAAGGCTGTTGCCGAAGCAGTGGAAGCCATGCGTGAAATTGCAGATAAAATTAGTATCATCGAAGAGATAGCAAGACAAACAAACCTGTTGGCTCTCAATGCAGCCATCGAGGCAGCAAGAGCTGGAGAACATGGCAAAGGATTCGCAGTAGTCGCCGCAGAGGTTCGAAAGCTGGCAGAACGTTCTGGTGTTGCAGCAGGAGAAATTAGCCTCTTGGCAACTGGCAGTGTGGATGTTGCGGACCGCGCTGGCGAACTCCTGAGCAAACTCGTACCGGACATCCAACGCACAGCAGAGTTAGTCGAAGAAATAACAACAGCCAGCAATGAACAGAATGCAGGAGCGTCACAGATCAACGCAGCAATCCAGCAGCTTGATAGTGTCGTGCAGCAAAATGCATCTGCCTCAGAAGAAATGTCCTCGACCTCAGAGGAATTATCTTCTCAAGCGGCGCAACTTCAAGATACTGTTGCTTTCTTCAACCTTGGAAACACTGTTAGCTACCAACGCACTGTGACAGCCACAAGGAAGCCACCAAAAGCGCTGGGAGCTCCCGCAGCAGCCAAGCCAAAGAATGCAGCCAGCGGAGTTGCACTCGACATGGGTGACGATCAGGGCTTTGAAAGGTTCTAACAAAACCTTAAGAACGAAAAACTATAGGCCATAATACGGCCACTCTCCATGGCCAGGCATTCTCAAAGAATGCCTGGCCAATATTTTGAGCATAGCGCTTGAGGGCTGCGCATAAAAAAAACAACGCCACCAGACCTACACATGTAGACGCTTTGAGTTGATAGTTATCAGGCGCAGGTTCGACAGCCCATTTTTGTATTTTATGGCTTTCATTATACGAGAACCTGCTATTATTCATACTCATTGTCCTAGTTCTAATTGCTCTCACTACTCTCTTATTGTATGAGATATATAATTATAGTGTCTCATCGAATGAATTTTGAGAGATCCAAAGCATAACACACGGCACAATCAGAATGAAACGTAAACAAATACTGCGCATTATACCCATTCTTATCCTCACGCTTTTACTGCATGCATGTGGCGATTCTGCACCTATTGTCATCGGCTTCTCCGGGCAGCTCAAGGGAAAACTCTCAGATATTGGCGTCACCGGCCGCAATGGTGCCATGCTGGCCGTTGAACGTATCAATGCTAGCGGTGGAGTCGATGGACGGCCTTTGAAACTGATCGCTAAAGACGACCTCAATACACCGGAAGGCGCGATTCAAGCAGACAAAGAGCTTATTAATGCCGGTGCCGTCGCCATCGTCGGACATATGACGAGCTCACAAACGTTGGCCGTCATGCCACTTATCAATAAACAGGGAATCGTCATGATTTCCCCGACGTCTTCGACTCCTGAACTTTCAGAAAAAGCAGATTCCTTTTTTCGAATCGTTGTTGAAAACACCATGCAAAGCAAAGAATTATCCAACTATACTCGCTCTGCACTGGATATCATGACCGTCGTTACCGTGGCCGAAAGTGATAACCGAAGCTATTCGCAGTCATTTACAAACAGCTTTGTAAAATCATTCACCAAGGCAGGCGGAAAAGTCCTTCAGCAACTCAATTATTCCTCCAGTGAAAAACCAAACTGGGACCCGATAATCGATGCACTCATTGAGCAGAACCCCGACGCAGTCCTGCTGACTTGCCCAGCCCAAGATGCCGTTTCTATTATACAGCGAATCCACAATGCAGAGCTTAAAACACGCATACTCTCAGCCCCTTGGGCCTATACGGAGAAATTACTAAAATGGGGTGGGCAGTATGCTGAAGGGATGATCTTTGTCATAGATTATGCCGCAGATAATCCGAATCCTAATTTCATAAAATTTAGAGAATCTTACAAAAACAGATTCGGGGCGACTCCCAATTTCTCATCAGCATTCAGTTATGAAGCAGTGTTAGCCTTGGCCGCAGGTTTGGAAAAGACTGGCGGTTCATCCAAAGGCTTGGTGGATGCCATGGCTCCGAGCAATACCATTACCGGTGTTGTCAGCGACTTCAAGCTCAATGAGTATGGTGATGTGCAACGGAATTTATTTATTGTAACTGTCCAGGAAGGCGAATTCCGAACAGTTGAAATGCGCTAATTTTTCTTAATGCTCATAAAAAACCAGGGGCAACACTGACAGATGGCTACTAATTCTTTACGAAGCTTGGTTCGGAAAAACCTGACCAATTGGATGCTTATTCCAAGTATTTGCCTCATCCTTTTATTGGGTGGGTACGCTGCATACGAAAAAAGCCATGAGTTTGAAGTTAAGAATGCGATTCTAACACAATCTCTCAGCCGCCAGATTTCATCACATCTGAACGATGCCAAGACCGCACTCACGTCGCTCTCAATGAGTATCACGCGGTACGACCCCTTCTGGTTCCACTGGGTTTTAAGCAATTTTCTCCAAGCATACCCACATTTTGAACGACTTATGTACCTTGACCCGGAAGGAAAGATATTGGCAACGTCACCACAGGCGAGTGATTTGCTCTCCATGGAGTTGTTCATAGATAAGGTAACGAAGACTCCGATGATCCTTTCAGATCCGACCCCCTCCCCCGCTACCCAAAATCTGGTCGTTTACGTTGGAGTACGCCTTCAGACTGGGAATATCCTTATCGGTGAACTCAGCCTGAAAACATTGCAAAAACACCTGGAGAACCTCCTTCCCAATAATGAGGGAATTCTGATCCTCTGCGATGCTTACGGCAACCTCATTTCTCATCCAGACTTCCAGCGCGTTCTGACACAGGATAACATCGGCAATCTCAGTATTGTGCGCGACACCAACCTTAAGACACATCATACTGATATTTATAAAGAATTAGGCACGTACTACCTCGGCACAATCTCAAAGATCCCGCAAACCGACTGGATCCTGCTGATATCCAAGCCGCTTAAAGAAGTCTTTCTGCCGATTCTTACGCCCCTGCTAACTTTACTGACGCTCATTTTATGCCTGTTCTTTATTTTCGCGCGCTTCCTCCAGTATAAACTCAGAGAAAGCATCGTTAAACCCCTCGCTCTGTTTACGCAGTCCATTGAACTGACGGTACAGGGGCACTACCAAAAGCCGCTGGATGAGCAGGAAACGTTTACAGAGCTGGCCATCATTGAACAAGAGTTCGACAACATGGTCAGACAGGTCAACATACGTGAGCGTGAGATTAAGGAAAATGAGGAACGATTCAGACAGCTTGTGGAGAACATTCACGAAGCATACTGGATCAGCGACATTGCTGATAACCGTGTAATTTACGCCAGCCCTTCCTATGAAATGATATGGGGGCGTACGCGCGAATCACTGTATGAAAACCCGGAATCATTCTTCCTCGCCATTGACAAGAAAGACCGTTTGAGAGTCACAGAAGCTGTGAATTCTCTCAGAACCGAAGGTCGTATTCTTGATGAAGAATTTACCATTCATTTGCCCGAAGGTGTTCAGCGTTGGATTCGTGCACAGTCTTTCCCCGTTTATGACGAAGAAGGTGTTCGCGTTCGCCTTGTTGGTGTGGCCGAAGATATAACCGAACGTAAAGCGATTCAGACTGCCCTGCTGATTGCAAAGCAAGATGCGGAGTCTGCCAGCCAGGCCAAGACCGAATTCCTGACAAACATGAGCCACGAACTGCGCACACCGCTCAACGGCATCCTTGGCATGTTACAGTTAACGAGAGACACCTCTCTGAATCCTGAGCAGGTTGAATATATCGATACTGCCATTAGTTCCAGTAAGGTTCTGCTCAACGTCATTAATGATATTCTGAACATCGCACAGATTGAAGCAGGAAAACTCGCCCTGCATACACAGTTGTTTTCTCCCAATGAAATATTGGAGACCATTTTCAGGTTCTTCAAACATGCCACGGAGTCAAAAGATCTTGAACTCTCCATGGAAGTTGAACCGGGCTTCCCTGATTTCCTCATTGGTGACGAGGTGCGAATACGACAGATTCTCTTCAATCTGGTCGGTAACTCCGTGAAGTTCACGGACGAAGGCGGCATCAGTATCTATGCGCAAAAGCTCCCAAACGAACGCGTCAAAGGAATGGTCGACGTCCTCTTCACCATTACCGACACAGGTATCGGTATTCCTTCTGAAAAAATCGGCTATGTTTTCGAATCCTTCACGCAGGTTGATGGCACGTATACTCGTCGATACCAGGGAACAGGCCTTGGGCTCGGTATTGTCCGAAGCCTTGTAGAGTACATGAAAGGGACCATCACCGTGGACAGTGAGGCAGGCGAAGGCACCACCATATATGTGACCCTGCAACTCGCCCTTCCGACCAACGAACAAGTCTCTGAGAGACCCACCCAGGAAATCTTGCAGCCGCAAGTTACCGGATTAAACATTCTGGTTGTCGAAGATGACCGCGTCAATCAGATAGCCATTAGCCGGATGCTCCAGAAAATGGGCCATATTCCCACATGTGTAGGCGACGGTAAAAAGGCCCTGAGTATACTTCTTGAAGAAGAATTCGACTGTATTTTCATGGACATCCAAATGCCTATCATGGATGGAATTGAAGCAACCAAAGCTATCAGAACCTCGGTGAACATGATCGATGTATCGAGCATCCCTATCATCGCATTAACGGCACACGCGATGCCCGAGGATCGCGACAACTTCCTCAAAGTCGGCATGAATGACTATATGTCCAAGCCAGTCTCTTTTGAGCAGCTCACAGCAGCTTTGAAACGTATTATGAGCAAATAGATTCAGACCATAAAAAAGCCCCGACAGCATTCTGCTATCGGGGCTTTTTTATGGTCTACTGTAAGTCTACCACTTGCCTCTGCCAACCGGCATGTAGAAAAATTCGACCCTGCGATTAACGGCCTTGTTCGCTTCAGTGGTACTGGGCAAAATAGGTTTGGCGCTAGCGTAACCAACTGCTTTCATACGCTTGGCAGCGATGGTTGAATTCGCCAAAATGTACCGTAAGCATGTAGCAGCACGTGACGCAGACAACTCCCAATTCGAGGAATACAACGTGGATTCGCTCGCCTTTCCATCGGTATGGCCACGAATGATAAGATTAAAATCTTTGGTTTCCATACCTTCAATAACAGCATTCAATGCTTTCGACGAGCCAGCTTTCAACTGAGCAGAACCTTTATCAAACATAGCACTGTTATCGAACCGCAGCATAACGCCGGACTTGTCGCTACTGACACGGGCCATACTGGATAAATCTTTGGCGCGTATAAATTTTTTCAAGAGTGCGCCCAGTTCGACTATTTCGCGGTTTTCGCGGACGCTTCTGCGCTCCTTGAAGCTCGCCTCAGCATATGGAGTATAGAGGGCCGATCTTTCGTCATGCTGGACACCAAGGGCTTCCTGTACCGATCCCATCATCTTCCGAAAGTTTGTGATGTCAGAATTGGTAAAGGACAACAGCAAGACAAAGAAGCACAGCAGCAACGTCACCATGTCGGCAAAGGTCGCCATCCATGCTGGAATGCCCTCACTCTGTGGAGGTGGTGAAGATTTTACTCCTCCCCCTTCTTCTTCAACTACTGCATCATCAGCCATTTATACCCGCCTATTACCACGCGTCACGCTGTGGCATATGAAGATAAAATTCAACACGTTGGTTCTTCGCACGGTTCTCTTGCGAGTCATTGGGAGCCGACGGCCGAGTATCTGCATACCCGACAGCTTTAGCCCTGTTGATCTCGATACCGCCCTTATTGATAATATAATCGAGAGCTACAGCTGCTCGAGCGGCTGATAACTCCCAATTGGACGGGAACTTGACCGATGAAATCGGCCGATCATCGGTATGACCACGAACGACCAAATTCAGTTTATAATCTTTCAGTACCTTGATGACATTATCCAGTATTCGTTCGGAACCACTGGATAATTCAGCAGAGCCATGTTCAAACATGGATGCTGAGTTGGCACTAAATACAACGCCATCTCTATCTGCGGTAACGCCGGTACCCTCTTTGAGTTTGACGTCTTCCTCTTCTTCCATGAGCGACTTGATTCGCATAACGACACCAAGCAGCAACCGTTCATCATGGGAAATCTTGGCAGCCAATTCTTTGGCGGCGGGACTGGTATTAAACTGGGCCATATCGTCAGAAACGGCTCTGAGTTCCGTTGCACCAAAAGCGCCTTTCAAGGAACCGAGTGCATCACGATATTTTTCTTCGCTTTGTTCGGCAAAGGACAGCAAAAGAACAAAAAAGCACAGGAGCAACGTCACCATATCGGCAAACGTCGCCATCCACGCAGGTAACCCCTCATCCGCTGGGGGCTCAGACGGAGGCTTTTTTTGTATTTCTTCTACAACTTCATCAGCCATGAATCATCTCTATAAACAGGAGCTTATGCAGTTTGTTCGCGCAGATTCGGCGGCAGGAATGCCTGGAGCTTTTCTTTCACAACAGATGGATGATCTCCGCGTTGTAAGGAAGAAACACCTTCGACCATAAGCTGCATGAATAATGCGTCCTCGTCGGAGCGTACTTCGAGCTTGGTGGCGAATGGGAGAAACAGACAGTTGGCGATAACAGCGCCGTAGAAGGTGGTCAGGAGAGCAACCGCCATTGCAGGGCCAATGGAAGCAGGGTCAGAAAGATTTGAGAGCATGTTGACCAGACCGATCAAGGTACCGATCATTCCCATGGCGGGTGCCATATTACCAAGGCCTTTGAAAACGGCCTGACCTTGCCGATGTCGTTGTTTCATAAAGTCCAGCTCGATCTCCATGACGGACCGAACAAGGGCCTCACTGGACCCATCGACAACCAGCATGACGCCTTTCTTGAGAAAGGCATCCTCAATGGTCACTTTTTCAAGAGCCACAAGGCTTTCCTTACGCGCGGTGTCTGCCAAAGTAACGATCAGCTGAACGACTTCCAGCGGGTCGTTTGATTTGAAGAGTAACGTCTTCAAACCAACCTTGACTGTACCAATGACGATACTCAAGGGAAACATGACAAAGATAACGGCAAAAGAACCACCGAGAACGACAACCATTGACGGTATATCAATAAAACCGGCAGGGTTGCCACCCATAAAGATGGTGGTAATAATAAGGCCAAATGCGCCTACTACGCCAATAAGTGTTGCAATATCCATAAGCTATCTTTTAATCTTTTTGGCTGAAGCGCCAATTTTTACTTCGTCATTTTCGCAATAGAAATACACATCTTCCATATAATCATCCACCTTCAAATAGGCAGAACCAATGCTAATTTCGACCCCAGGGTTCACCACTCCTGAAACCAGAACCTTGCAATCATCGATTTGTTCCGTTTCCTGAATACCTTCCCACAACTTGAACTTAAGAAGCTTTAATAATTCCAGCTCTCTCGTAGTAGCTTCAAGCTTTGGAGTATACTCTTCAGCATGAGTATCATCCTTGTTCAACAGCTTCTCTAAAAGAGCAATATCATTATGGAGCTTTTTTATCCTACTATTATATTGACCATCTGCATAAAGCAGCGCCGGATCATACCCAAGAACTAACGAAGTATCAGTACCCAGGCCGCCGCCAAGTTGTTCGCCAACATATACGTATTTATGGCAATAAATATTCCCACCAGTCAGGCGCCCACCAACGGCTAAGCGCCCACCTGCATAAACCTGGCTGTGCATCAAAGCACCCTTCACCAAAATATCATCTGATGCTTTCAGCGTAGCGAACTCGCAAAAGGCAAGCTTCATGTTCCTGCCAGCTTCAAGGCACGCTTCTTTAGCCCCCTTGACCCCACCCGGACAGTTAATATCACGTAAAGCATCAACTCGAACCGCTTCGATCTGCCCCTGAACAGTGATATCCCGCCCTTGTGCAGCAAACCCGGAACGAATTGAACCGCCGACAGTCAAGTCGCCGACAAAATTGATATTGCCTGTATGAAAATCAATGTCTTCCGGTATAACCAAAGAATCTTGAACAACAATTTTGCCATCCAGATAACTCACACAACCATTGACTGCAGCGTACAGATTATCCAGCTGCTTTCGCTTAACACCAGTTCCCTTGCCTGCTGGGAACTTTTTATCGCTAAAAATAAAACGCCTATC
This sequence comes from Desulfobacteraceae bacterium, assembly GCA_022712835.1. The sequence goes on along the minus strand of JAFLJU010000274.1, from coordinate 18,947 downwards.
TTCGTCAGTAATTTCATTTTCAGCCAGCTCAACCCAATGAGCCAAGACAGAGCCAGCTTCGACGTTTTGCACAAAATTCAATTCGTAATGGTCCACACTCCCATCGTCCTGATGCTCAGGCGTGAGGTTTTGACGGTCCAAATCCGGATCAAAATGGTGTTTCAATAAAAATGGCATTGCGTCTCGGATTAGCAGAAAGTGTTCGATATCAACGTATGGAGAAAAGGCCACCTTACGGGAAGACACTAGAATTATTGACTTTTTTTAACGGTTGATATCATATTTGATTTTCTATTTGGCGTCAATCTATTTGGCCCTTTCGTCATTTTTCACACCATGAAACAATAATATTATTACAAACCTAAAGAAAACAGGAAAGTAACCGATTAAATATGCGTAAGAGGTAAATAGGTTGGGATGATTCGTGTAACCAAGGAGGGAGACCATGAATATTCCCGAATTCAACAATGAGATGAAGCAAGGATTACGCACAGAAAGCGTGATCCCGGCTCTGTCAGAGGACAAGCCACACGTCCGCGATGGCACCGTTAGCCCAGAGCTTGAAACGGTTCAGAAGCAGGATGAGGCACATGGGGACAAGCAGCCCCTTAATCATTCCAAGGAAGAATTGGACAATCTTATCGAAGAAGCTGAAAAGCAACTCGAGAAGAGCGACGTCAAGTTGAAGTTCAAGGTCTTGGAAGAAGACGATGGCGTACAGGTAGAGATCGTCGACCCCGATGGCAAGACTATACGGAAGATTCCTGGAGATGACCTTCTTAAGCTCTCCAAGTCTTTGAAGAATCTTGAACGCGGGTTCCTCGACGAAGTCTCTTAACTTCGCGGCACACCCTATGACATTTCCGCCCCCCGCCCCACGCGGGCCGGGGGTGTTATGTCGTGCCCTTTTTTCAAGGACTTGCCAAACACCGTCACCTGTTGCATATTAAGAGAACAGAGAGTCACTTTTTGGAGGCCATCATGTCCGATATCAGTATGTCCGCAGACACCATGTCGTCCATAGCAACAGAGAGCCTGGCATCCGGTGCCGAGTTTGTCAGCGAAACGAGCAATACCATTGCGTCCGGCGCCAGCGACGAAGGCTCCAACGATATGGTGCAGGCAGTTATTGGGGCCGAAGTGGTGTCCCCTACCGATGATTACATTGGAACAGGCACAGATTTCAGCTCTACGGGCACTGACGTCAATATCCAAAATGCCATCCAGACCACTCTCATGAGTGGCATGGGATCCATTGCCGACAAGATAGCATAACCAGCTAATCATACAAAGAAAAAGGGCTCTGTCATACGACAGAGCCCTTTTTTATTTATCAACGAATCCGCTTACCATTCTTTCGTACGCTGTATTTCGAGTGCAGCTTCCTGCTCATCGAAAGAATTGAATCCAGCATGACGCATGGCGTCTTCAACTGTGCTGGTCCAATTCCAGTCAGCGTAGATGACCGGTTTGTGGAACATGGCGCGGAACAGTTCCATTTCCTGGCGGTAAAAATCTTCCTTGTGAGAATCTATGCTGTCGCGGAGTTGCTCACTGAAACGATCCAGCTCGCCCTCATACCACTCCATGAAGTCTTCGGAAGATTTGTACTTTTTCAGGATATGGCCGTAACTGTTGGCCTCAAGAAGCTCGCGCAGCTTATTCATGTGCTGCTCGCCGAGCCACTTGCCGAGATCGCGAGTCTTGATGTCTTCAGCTTCGATAGCCGCCATGTCGAATTTGGTCTGGCGGTAAGTATCAGGAACGACCGATGCAGAGACGATGCCTGCGATGGCCACAAGGCCGCGGAGGATGATGCTGTTGCTCACGCCCTGTCCACAGAAACCAACCTTTTTACCAACATGCTGACCAGCAAAGATGGTGGCAAGGATGGACCAGACAACAGCGGGATCTTCTTCATCATAGATGTGCTGAAGGCTCGCGTTATCGCGGTCTGTAGCAAGCACCATCTGTGTCATATCATTGGAACCGATGGAGAATCCATCAACTTCCTTGAGGAATTCCTTACACAGAATTGCGTTACTCGGAATTTCTGCCATGAGGATGACCTTGAGGCCGTCCCTGCCGGATTCCAGATTGTGTACCTGCTTGAGGTAACGTTTCATGCTGCGCGCTTCTTCCAGAGTACGGACGAATGGGAACATGATGCTCAGGTTCTTGCCGCCATAGATGCCACGAGCCAGCTTGAAAGCTTCCAGTTCCCAGTCATGGATATTACGAGAAACACCACGATAACCGATCATGGGGTTGTCTTCGTAAGCCTCAAAGAGCAAGCCACCTAAGAGGTTACGGTACTCATTGGACTTGAAGTCAGTGGTTCTGTAAACAATATTGCTACCATAGAAAGCCATGGCGAAGAGCGCCAAGCCCTGTGACAGCGTCTGAATATAGTTTTCTTTACCTGTGGTGTAACCACGAGATTCCAAGAGATTGCGAATGCGATCCGGCAGAGTTGCCACTTCGTCCATTTCAGACTTGAGGCCCATCTTGAGCGCAACTTCCTCACGCATCGCTGTTATCTGATCAAAGTAGGCAACCAGCTCTGGCTCATCCTTCACACGTGCAACATAGCCGGCGACGACCTGTTCATGCTGCTGACGAATCTTCCACGCTTCACTATGCGTTTGAGGCATGGGGTCCAGAACATCTTGATATCCAAGGATAACAGCAATATGAGCATCAAGATCAATGGATGTCTTGAGGACATCGAGACGCTCGGTAGCGTGGGCGATGTGTTCATCAAGTTTGTGGTCCATCTCACGCAACTTGCGGTGCATGGCGAGCACTTCATCGGTGCTGCGCGAACCTTCTTGCTCGGCCAGAGCGTCCATTTCTTTGGACAGGCCGGTGAGCAGGCCAACGTATTCGCGAAGCTTGAGCGGCATTGTAATCAAGCCGGCTGCAAGCTGCTCGATCATGACCTTGGTCAGCTTGTTGTCCATCTGCTTGAGATTTTCCTCAACCAGATCATTCAACTCGGCTTTGTCATAGGCTTCGAGAGCCATGGGATGAACGCCAATATTACCAAGCATGAACTCAGCGCGAAGCAGGCCGATTTCAAAATCGGGAACCTGACGCAGACGAGACAGGAACAATGCCTGACCAACATCAGCCAGAATCAGGCCGACCTTGGTCTTGGTGGCCGGCAATGCAGCAATATCAATTTCGCCGCCAACTTCCACCAGCGGGAGTTCACCCCGGTAGACTTTGCCACGAGACCCATCAACGGTGACCTGCTGCCCATCAAGAGTCCTCAGGACCTCAAGACGCTGGATGCCAATGATTGCCGGGATGCCCAGTTCACGAGATGTGATGGCCGCATGACTGGTGTCACCACCAACGTCGGCCAAAATGGCAGATGCGATACGCATGCCGGGAACCATGTCCGGGTCAGTACGTTCGGCAGCCAGAATCTCGCCCTTATTAATTTTATTGAGTTCCAATGCAGAACGCAGGTACTTGACGGTCCCCTGCCCTGCGCCACGGGATGCACCATTGCCCTCAAGGATGACTTCAGCAGACTCAATGGCCTTTTTGTCAACTTCAAGACGGCGCATGAATATCTTGTCAGGATGCTGCTCGAATTCTTCGTTCCAGCGGGTTTCCGGTCTGGCCTGCACGAACCAGAGACGATCTGTCTTGTCGATACAGAACTCGGAGTCCATGATCATATCGCCATAAGCCTTGGAGATAGCGCGCACACCCTGAGCGACCATTTCCGCCTGGGCAATGGAAAGGGCCCACCGAAAGACTTCGTTCTCAGGGACTTTCACGACCTGAGTTCCGCTTCCGTCCGGCTTGTAAATAATCTTCTTTTCCTTGCAACCCATGAAACGAATGACGACCTCACGGCCACCATCACGCTGGAATACATAGAATTTATCAGGAGTAACCATTCCACCGACAACCGCTTCACCAAGACCGTAGCTGGCATCGATGGAAACGAGGTCGTTGCGATCAGTACCGCGGCAACCAGTGGCGGTATCTGCGCTGAAAGCTGTACCGGAGATGATCGGGTTGATCATGCGCATGATGCAAACCGACAAGGAAGTGTGCTCAATGGCCCACTCCCTCTTGGCGAGTTCGGCAATTGAATCATCGCCGGTTTCCTCTGCCTTGGTAATGGCATCGAGGATGGCCTCGCGGCGATAGGTCATTGAACGCAGGTTGTAGGCGGAAGCGCAATCCCAATGATATGCAATGAGGCACTCATCCTCACCCACAATATTCAAATACGTATCCTGAAGACCGGCAAATGCCTTCTTGCGGCTGTCTTCGCCCGCAGCAGAAGAGCGCACGGCAACAGGAACATCATCAGAAGCTGCCTCCTTGCAGATGGCAGCATAGGCACTCTTGACGGCCTTGCCTATTTCGTCAGGAATTTCAACCGAAAGAATTGCAGACTGCACGAGAACAGAACGCATGCGAAGCTGGTCGATACCTTCAGGAGACGTGGCAAAGCCTTCGACAACGTTGTTGATGAATGTCCGAAGCTTGATGGGCGTACCCGACTGCTTCTTTGCCTGTTCACGCGCTTTCTTGCCGACTTCACGAACAAAATGCTGAAGAAATTCAGAATCTTCGTTTACGGCATCGGAACTCCAGTCAACTTTGTTGTATTCCTTGTCAACGGTAGCGCGAACAACTGCGGCGTAAACCTTTGTTTCATCCAGGATAGTATGAAATACATGAGAGGAAATGGCCCTGAATTCAGGAGCCATGATTCCTGGAACCTGACTGATTATGGCGGTATTATAGTTCTTACCACCTACAAGAAGCTCGGCATCTTCGCCGATCATTTCAATCTCGGATCCGTTGAGAACCAACTTCTCTTTGAGACTCTCAGTTTTTGCCTCAGCCTTACTGGCTTTGCTGGTCGCAGCCGGTTTGGCAGGCTTTTTCTGGGTCTTGGCCATTTTTTCCTCCTAGAAAGTCCGGGCAGTCCGAAGCGAAATCCCAATCCCCTTCAGTCAAAGCCACACACTCACTACAATTTTAGCGTGAACAATCTATACAGCAGTCCTGATTCCAGCTCAGATTACCCGCTTACAAGGTAATCCTACTATCCGTCAATCATTCAGGAAAATAATACTCAATTCCCTGATGATAAATGAAAAGTCCCTCTGCTTTTCGCAGAGGGACCGATTTACATTTTCTGTCCGCAATTAGGGCAGAAGTTGCAGTCTTCACCCGGAATGTCAGTTTTGCAGGTTGGACATAAGCCCGCTGCCGGTCCGAGTTCGATAAGCAGTTCTCCTTCCACGACCGGGATCATTTTCTTGTCCTCGGTGTAGTTGCCAGCTTTGATCACTCGCCGCACTACGCCATCAACTGGCGCAAGCACTGACTTTTCCTGTTTCATGATGGAGATGTTGAACAACTCCTCTCCCACCTTGACCTTGTCTCCCGGACGCACATGAGTGACCCAAAGATCACCGTTGCTCGGCGAACCGACATGGTATTCATTGGCTGGATTCGCCATTTCCGTAATATCCTTGCCCCCGGCTTCCGGCTCGGCAACCTTGACCTGATGGCTCATGATCTCGGAATCAAGGACATACCGGACAACGACCATACCGTTCTCGTCCGGTTCGGAAATATCCAGAATACGCATTCTGTGCGGCTTTTTACAATTACCCTGAAAGTGCAGAACCTCTCCCTTCTCAAGGCCTTCAAACCACACATCAATCGGTAAATTATTGATATTACCGTATTTTTCACAGAAATCAATGGTCGTAATGGCATCGCCAGGATGATTGAGGTACATGACGAACTCTTCCTCGGACGGCTGGCGATGCAGACGAGTCTGCAAGGCTTCTCTTTCCGCCACCAGATCAACGTCAACCAGCGTATTGAGCGGAGATTCTTCCGTGCGCTCCTTAATGGCTGCTTCCCAACCTTTACCGAATGCAGATTGATAAACCCAGTCCTCAGGGAATCCGAGGGGCAGTTTACCAAACTTGCCAAGCAAAAGATTTCTGAACGCATCATTGGAATCACGATACAGATCGAGTCTGGCTGTACGCTCAAGATCCGTCAAATTCTCTTCTTTGCAAAGGTTGACGATATCCAACATGTTGAGGAGCCTGCGAACCTCACGTTCTCCGCCACGCTTGTAACCACCTGTGACGGCAAGAAATGCGGTGTTCCAGGTAATCTGCGAACCGGGAGTCACATCGTGATACCGGATGATTTTGCGGGTTCCTTCAAGGAATTTGAGCATATAGGGCAACAGCTTGATATAGCCCTGCTTGAGTGCGCCTTCCTGAGATGATGATGTCGCGCCGCCCGGCATGCCGTGCCTGACCACATCGTGATCAATACCCTGAAAATACGGTGCCGTATACTTGTCGTAGTACGGCATGATCTGCTTGAGCTGAAAATTGGCAGCCCGGATCATATCCTTATCCAGATGCGTCTTCAGGCCGATCTCATCCTCAATGTAGGCGGCGGTGGACAGAACTTCACCCTGGCCATACCAACGAACGGCTGAACCGATTGCGACATCAACGATATGCGCCCCGGCTTCAGCGGCAGCACCCATGGTCGGAACAAACAGACCATCGGTATAATGACGATGACTGTGGATGACCAGTTCCGGGTATCTGGCCCGAAGAGCTCCGATAAGTTCGCGCATGAACCTCGGCGGACAGACACCGGCCATATCCTTGAGGCCCAGAATGATCCGCTTCTCAGCCTGCTTCTTGCTGACACCTGCTACATCAGCACACATGGCGATGATATCTTCTGCAACAAGCAAGTACCGCTCAGCATCGAATCCCTTGGCCCAGGATAATGAAATGGCTGGTTCAAAGATATTCTTCGTCGAATTCATGGCCACTTCTGCAAATGGACGCATATTCTCAATATGATTGAGGAAATCAAAGCAACGGATGATTTCGTAATGTTCGTTGATCATCTCACCAGTCAGGCGCATGACGTTCTTTGGCTGCGGCTTATAGCCCAGTATATTAGTGGAGCGAATGAGAATCTGCTTGAGCGTGGTGGGCGCGAATTTGTTCCACTCGGCAGCTTCATGAAACGGATAGGTCATGTTGGCGAGCATGGCCACATGGAAATGCGCGCCTCCGCCATTTTCAAGAGAAAAGAAACCGCATTTATCAAGTGTCGGGCCGACAATCATGTCCTCGGCCAGACGGAAGCGGTTTCCGCTATTGGACTGAGTAATATCACGAGTGGTGGTATCCGTCATATGGATAATGCCACTCTCACGATCACTGCGCAGGGTATCAAGAATGCTATCCCTGTCCATCCCACGCACGATGCGCGGCTCGAACCAAGTGGGTACCTCAGGCGATTCGACCAACTCGAAACGGCCCACCCTTTTATCTTCACGGCCACGATATTCGCCAAGCTGAACGTACTTGTTGTACCCCAAAGCGGAAATCTCAGCGATGAGACGGGTCATGCGCAGGGAATCAGGCTCGCGATCCGAGTAATCCATGAGTTCAGCATAATTCTGACGCACAAAATTGGTATCATAAGTGGATTCAACAAATTTTTTCTGATCTATGATCTTGCGATGGAACGGAATGGTCGTCTTCAGGCCGCCAATCATGTATTCGCGCAAGGCCCGCCTCATTGAGGCAATGACTTTTTCCCAGGAATTGCCGTAAGCGATCAGCAGGGACGCCGCAGAATCATAATTGGACGGAAAACGATAGCCGTCACCGATGCATGAATCAATGCGAATCCCCTGCCCGCCAGGAGAGACATAGCGGGTGATACGCCCGGAATTGGGTTCAAAATCCTTCTGGGGATCTTCGCAGTTAATGCGGCATTGCATGACCCACTGATACGGTTTTGTATCTTCTTCGTTGAGGCGAAGCTCTGCGCCGAATGCGATGGCGATCTGCTCTTCAACCAGATCAATGCCGTAACGACACTCAGTGATACCATGCTCGACCTGCAACCGGGTATTGACCTCAATGAGAAACGGCACACCCTCGGCGTTCACCAAAAATTCGACCGTCGCCAAAGAATAATAGCCAACGGCTTCCACAAGACGCCTGGAATAATCCTTGAGCCGGGCGCGAAGTTCTTCGGTATAGCCGGGCCAGGGAGATGGTGTGATTTCAATAAGTTTCTGATGATTGCGCTGAACAGAACAATCACGTTCATCCAGACAGAATATATTGCCATGCTGATCGGCAATGACCTGAATTTCAATATGACGAACCGAAGTCAGCAGCTTTTCGACGTACAGCCGCGGATTTCCGAAAGAGGCCTGGGCCAAAGCGGAAGCTTTGGAAAAGGCATTTTCCAGCTCTTCATCTTCATAGACTTCATAAATGCCACGTCCACCGCCGCCGCCTTCAGCCTTGAGCATGACAGGAAATCCGATTTCCTTTGCGATCTCACGAGCTTCCGGGATAGATACGGCACTCTCAGAACCGGGAACGACCGGTACACCCAGCTCGATGGCGAGCTTGCGAACGGCAACCTTGTTACCAAGGATACGCATTGGTTCCTGTGGAGGGCCAATAAAAATAATGCCAGCTTTCTTGCATTTTGCAGGGAATGTGTCGTCTTCGGCACCAAATCCCCAACCGGGATGAATGGCAACAACATCGTTGTCTTTGGCTTCACGAATGATTCTGTCAAGATCAAGATAAGCACGGGGATCGGAACCGAGCATGAGCAGCTCGTTCGCGCCGGAACTGGCGGGTGATGTTTTATCAACATCCGTGGCGGTCATGATTGCCTTGGCATCAAACCTCTCGGTAATGGAACGGCATATGCGCCTGGCCGGAATTCCCCGGTTGGCAACAAGAATCCGCTTTCCCTTGACCTCTTTAAGTACCTTTTCAAAGGACTTCGGCTTCATGGATTTCACTGATCTCCTTGGAAAGAAATGACTGTAAAACTGCCCTCTAGTCCTGTTGCGTCTCAAATACGCGAAACCTAGAGGGGGAAAATCGAGCCGGAATAAAGAACCATTTCTTTTCCACTTCGACGTAAGACGAGCCCGCCTTTGGGGGAAAGGCCTGTAACTTCGGCCTCATAGGAGGATTGACCTCCTTCCCGAACAAGAACATTTTGGCCCAGCCATGCGAGTCGACTGGCTGCGGCTGAAATAAATTGAGTGGGCACTAACTCGTCAAGCAAGACTGAATACACACTTTTACCGCGATTTACAAGGAGTTCCAATAGGGTGAGAGGGGTATTTGCAGGGGGCAGAATTTTCAATCTGGTAGCCGAAACAGAATAACCTTCGCGCATCATTTCATCTGGTGGCGACTCTGCCAGATTGAGGCCCAAACCCAGAATAACCACACCGTTTTGTTCTTCGATCAACATCCCGCCAACTTTGCGGCCATCTTGCAGAAGATCGTTCGGCCACTTGATTTCAAGACTTGCACCAAGGTCGCCCAGAACTTCTCCAAAGACAAAACCGGCAACCAGCGGGAGCAATTCCTGAAGATGATCGGACCAATCCCCCTGAGTTGGTGGAGCTGGCATCACGATGGATGCGTGCAGGTTGCCCGGCAAGGAAACCCATGGACGACGAAGCTGTCCTCTTCCGCTGGATTGCTGGGAGGAAATAACGGTGCCCCACTCTCCGAGCACTCCCTTTTTAACAAGATATCGTGCGACTTCCATGGTCGTCGAACACGGCCCCGTAACGACAATTGTCGAATCACTCCGGGTTGTACTTTTGAGAAGAGGTCCCAAACAATTTTCATTATCCGAATATGACTTCCATGGCTCAAACTCCCGGAGACCACTTGCCCACAAAGGGTGACAATCGCCAAGCAGAGCCATATTTGTAGAAGAAACAAGGCCCTCAAAGCCAGAACTCCATAGAAAAATTCCTGTTGGAAGCATGGGTTACCTTATGTTAGAAGTGAGCCTATGAGAATATATCTAGCTGGCGGCGCGGTCCGCGATCTCCTGCTCGGCAGACAAATTACCGACAGGGACTATCTGGTCATGGGAACGACCAGAGATGATTTTGTGCGGGCATTTCCCGGTGCAAAGGAAGTTGGTCAAACCTTTCCGGTTTTTCTCATCAATAATCTCGAATTCTCTTTCCCGCGTGCACCAACACTCATAGATGAATTAAAATCCAGAGACCTGACTGTCAATGCACAACTTCTTAATGAGAACGGCGAACTGATCTGCCACCCGCAAGGACTTGACGACTTGAAAAACCGGATACTGAGACCCGCATCCGGCCAATCGTTCGTTCAGGACCCGTTGCGAGTCTTCAGGGCGGCCCGGTTCTTGGCAAAATTTCCTGATTTCTCACCGCATGACGAGTTGATTGATATGATGAAATCGATTTCGGCCAAGGGCCTTCTTAATTCGATTTCAGCCGATCGTATCGGTCAGGAAACACGCAAGGCACTCAACTCTCCGGCTCCCGGCAACTACCTCAGGCTCCTTGCTCAGGGAGAATGTCTGTCTCCATGGTTTGAAGAGTTCAAGGACAGTGCGGATATCCCCGCAGGTCCGCTCCCCTATCATGACACGAATGTCATTGAACACACATGCCGGGTCATGGACGCTCTGGCCGGAGATGAAATCAGTGTCTGGATGGGGCTCTGTCACGACCTTGGCAAGACATTGACACCAAAAGAGAATTTCCCGCACCACTATGGACATGACACTTCCGGAATCGTATTGGCAGAGACTTTGGCAAAGCGTATCAGGCTCCCGAACACTCATGTTGTGGCAGGCGGCAAGGGCGCACGGTGGCACATGACTGCCTCCAGATACAAGGAACTCAGACCCGGAACCAAGGTTGACCTGCTCATGGATATCCACCTGTCAGGAGTATTGTCGCCGCTCTTCAACTTGGTCCGGGCAGATAACGATGAAAACTACCTTCGCACTGCAAAACGCGACCTTTCCAGCATTTTATCAGCCAAATTGAAAAAGAGTGAAATGAACCTTGGTGCCCGATCCGGTACACGCTTGCGCCAACTCCGCGCTCAGATGCTATCCAAGCATTAAAAAAATAATGTCTTATTTTTGACAAATTTCCTGGGAACGTATAAAAATAGATGCTAATCTCTGTAATGTTAAACATCGAACACAGCAACACAGCAACCAACTGATAAACTGGAGTTTTTGCCATGAGACTTGTCACCCGCTCTGATTTCGATGGTCTGGTCTGCGCCACGCTATTGAAACACCTCAACATCATTGATGATTACCTCTTTGCTCACCCCAAAGACTTGCAGGATGGGAAAGTCGAAGTAAGCAAAAAGGATATTTTAGCAAACGTTCCTTATGTTGAAGGCTGCGGACTCTGGTTTGATCATCACACCAGCGAACAAGATCGTATTGGTGACATTGAATTTGAAGGCAGAAGCGAACAATTGCCCAGTTGCGCCCGTGTCATCTACGAATATTACGGAGCTGATAAATTTCCAGAGGCGTTTTCCTCCATCATGGAGGCAGTGGACAAGGTCGATTCCGCAAACCTGACCGCAGAAGAAATCACCAGCCCCACCGGCTGGATTCTGCTCGGCTACATCATGGACCCACGGACCGGATTGGGACGTTACAGGGACTATCGCATCAGCAATTACCAACTCATGCTGGACATGATCGAATACTGCCGCAGCATGACCGCTGAAGAAATTGTGGAACTCCCTGATATCAAAGAACGAATAGACAAATACCGTGCAGATGAAAAGAGCTTCATCCAGATGCTCAAAGACAATGCCACCGTCTATGAAAATGCAGTCGTCCTAGACCTCAGGAACCAGGACCCAATATACTGCGGCAATCGTTTCATGATCTACACCCTGTTTGACCAATGTAACGTAAGCATCCGTGTCATTTGGGGTTTCAAAAAACAAAATATCGTATTCACAGTCGGACATTCCATATTAAACCGCACCAGCAAAACGAATGTCGGCAAATTGATGCTTTCTTTTGGCGGTGGCGGACACAAGGCCGTCGGGACCTGCCAGGTAACAGAAAGCGAAATGTCTGGAACTCTCAAAGAATTGTTGGATAGTATAAATGCGGATGGCTAGCAAGGAGGCTTGATCCTGTGACGCCCAAATACTTTCTCATCGTCGATGACGACGAACGATTCGCTCTCCTCATAGCCAAAAAACTTGAGAAATATGCTAGTTGCGTGGTTTCCAACTGTGGTAACGATGCCCTGTTGCAGTTTGAACATCATCTACAAAAAAAAACTCCTTTCCAGGCCATTTTCATGGATATCGAAATGCCCAAGATGGACGGCCATGAGGTCGTGGGGAAAATGCGTAAGGTTGAAAAACAAAACGGAATATCCCCACTCAAAACATTCAAACTGATCATGCTCACAGTGCATAAAGATGTGAAAAACGTCAGCAAATCCTTTTTCAAAGGAGATGCCGATGCCTACATCCACAAGGAAACTGTTACTAAAAAACTTATTCAGGAACTCGAAAAAATCAACCTGATTCAATCTTTATAGTATCAACCGAATACCCGCTCATCCCGCAAAAAAAACAGAGCATTTGCCATGCTTTTTTTGCGGGACAGGCATATACACTTACAAGGCTAATGTACTGATATAAATACGAAATCCTGCCACCCAGCATAAAGATGCAGGGTTCTCCTAGCATAAAATTAACTTATTTATTATGCCCTACTATCTTTTCGCTTGGAAGCGGCTTACCCGGAGCAGCATATTCCAGTTGATTCACCCGATTAAAGACTCTGTCGAGCCATTTAGTGATTTCAATATTTCATCTGGAGTTCCATATGTTGATCAATGAGCACAAAAGCAAAATTCTGTTTAAAAAAGCGGGAATCCCCATTCCCCAGGGGACTGCCGTCTTTCCCGGAGAAGAAAAAGACTTCAGACCCGGATTTCCCCTGCCCTGGTTCCTCAAATCACAGGTCCTGACCGGTGGACGCGGAAAAGCTGGCGGCATACTCCGTATAGACAATGAAACAGACTTTGCATCGACAGCCAAAAAACTCTTCAACCTAAAGATCAAGGGACATACTGTTCCGTTCATTCGTGTAGAACCCGCCGTCGATATCAAACGTGAATTCTATCTTTCCCTGACGATTTCACGAGAGCGCAAATGTATCATACTCACCACGGGCCGCGAAGGTGGGGTTGAAATCGAGAAATTAGGTACCGACAACCTGCTTGTTCAGGAAATCAAGCTCCCGGCAGAGATTGCTCCCAACCAGATTCGGGCCGCCTTTTTTCATCTAGGTCTGGAAAAGGAATTTCTGAAAAGATTTGCCGCCATTCTGATGTCCTTGTTCAAAGCGGTTCTCGACTTCGGCCTTCTCATGGCTGAAATCAATCCGTTGATCATCACTGGTACCGGCGAATTCCTCGCATTGGACGGAAAAGTCGAAATCGATGACAACTACGCTGAGATCGACCCGGAAATGGAAGTATTCTATCAACGAGAGCACGCCACCCCGGAAGAAAACAAAGCGCGTGATGCCGGACTGTCATTCGTAAAACTCCCCGGCTGGGTAGGCCTGATGGTCAACGGTGCCGGTCTTGCCATGGCGACCATGGACCTCCTCAATTTTTCAAAACTCCCGGCCAGCAATTTCCTGGACCTTGGCGGTGCTGCCGACCAGAAACGGATGGAGACCGCTCTGGACCTTCTCTTTGGCGACGATCAGGTAAAAGCTATTTTCATCAACCTTTTCGGCGGAATACTCTCCTGCGAAAAAGTCGCACTTGCCATAAAAGGTGCTCTTGGTGGCAATGCTCCAAAGAAACCCATTGTCGCCCGCATGTCTGGCAAAGATTCCAAGCCCGGTCTAGAAATCCTCAAAAGCCTGAATGTTGACAACCTTCACATGGCTGCCGACATGAAAGAAGCCATCGGGATACTCATGACATTGAAACCGGAAAATGCTCCGGTCGTCGAGTTCCCGGCCCCGGAAACATCCTCTGCTATCTCATGCCCGAAAAACAACGGTTATCGCAATGATGCAATTTTCGGCATCGACAAGGATACCCCCATTCTGGTTCAGGGAATTACTGGCCGCGAAGGCCAGCTCCATACCCGGCTCATGCAGGAATATGGGGCTAATGTGGTTGCTGGCGTCACCCCGTTCAAGGGGGGACAGGAAGTGCTTGGCGTACCGGTATACAACTCGATAGCCGAGGCCAAACGCTCCCACAAAATCGGAGCCAGCATCATCTTTGTCCCACCCCGCATGGCCGCTGACGCCATACTGGAAGCCGCATTCAACAAAATCCCTTGGGCTATCTGCATTACCGAAGGTATCGTCCAACATGAAATGCTGTCTGTTTTCGAACAGATCAAGGACTCGCCTACCAGAGTCGTTGGTCCGAACACTCCGGGCATCATCGTTCCCGGCCAGACCAAAATCGGTATCCTGCCGACCATTCCTTTCATGCCCGGCCCGATTGCCATCCTCTCAAGAAGTGGTACGCTGACCTACGAAGTCGCGGACCGCCTTACATCGACTGGCATAGGCCAGTCCCTGTGCGTTGGAATCGGTGGCGATCCATTCATCGGCACCAACTTTGTGGACATGTTCGAGATAATCAGAAACCACGATAAAACCAAAGCTGTCGTGGTACTTGGTGAAATCGGTGGACAAGCCGAAGAGAATCTGGCTGAATACGTCGTCAAAACGAAATTCGACAAACCGATAATTGCATTTATCGCAGGCCGCACAGCCCCTCCCGGCAAACGCCTTGGTCATGCCGGAGCCATTTTGGAAAAGGGAGGCGGTATCGAGCACAAGCTTGAAACCATGCGCAAGGCCGGATTTGTGGTCTGCCCCAGCCTGGAAGCGGTCTCTGAAATGACTGCCAAAGTTCTAAAATAACAGGATTAAGACTTGAAAATACTGCTCCTTGATTTAGGAAAAATTGTACGCGGCGGACAACGGCAGGTTTTCTACCTTGCCCGCCGTCTTGCTCAAACCTCCGGGTTTGAGCCTTTGGTTGCAGTACCAAAAAACGCCCCACTCTGCTCCCTTCTGGATGAAGCAAACATCCCGTATGTGACGCTTCCTTCCTCAAGTGATTTTAACCCCTTCAACCTGTTTCGCCTGCTCAGAATAATTGCGCTACATCAGCCAGCGATTGTCCATACCAATGACGCAAAGGGAGCTTCACTGGCCGCTCTTGCCAAAAAAATACTTGGTAAATTCAAGCTTGTTCACAGCAGACGGGTTTCCTACCGCCTCAAACCGGGCTGGAGCAAAAAGAAATACCTTCATGGCGACGCACTGGTCGCCGTCAGCCAGGAAATTCAGGAAATATTGGAATCCTGCGGAATTCCACCCGAAAAGACACATACTGTCCACAGCGGTATCGACGCGGATATGTACAAGACGGAAAAGCGCAAACACCCTGTCCTGACCATTGGCGCGGTTGGCGCACTCAGCACCCAAAAAGGGTTTGAGGTACTCATCGAGGCCCTTGCCCACCTGAAACGCGACAGTTCCATGCCGGATTGGCAATGCCTGATCGCAGGGGAAGGCCCGCTTCAGTACGAGTTGAAAGCCCAGGCTGAAAAACTTGGCCTTGCCGAATCCATCCTGTTCCTCGGATATCGTGACAGCTGTGAAGTTTTACCTGAAATCGACATCCTGACCGTCCCTTCTGTTGATGGCGAGGGCTCCAATGCCGTGATCAAGGAAGGCTGGGCCACTGAAACTCCGGTGATCACCTCTGATCTGCCTTCAAATCTAGAATTGGTCACCCACGAACATGACGGCCTTGTTTTCCGGAATCGGGATGCCACAGAGCTTTCATCTGCAATTTCAAAGATAGCCAATGATTCAAGGCTATCCGACAAACTTGTGGCGAATGGCTCAAAATCGGTCACACAATACACCGACAAAACCATGGCAGATCAATACATGGCCCTATATCGAGACCTGACAGCATAACAAGCCCCCCCTCTTCCAAAAAGGGACTGCCTTATTCTTAAACCTCTTGGCAAAGGCCAATATGGAATTCTTGAGATCATCAGTCTTAAGTCCGCCGAGAGGCGAAATCACCTGAACTCCCCATCAAGGAGCAGGTGAGAAAAATATCCAAATACAAAAGCACCATAGAAAGGCAGAAAACCCCCAGCAACGTCCAGCCCCTGCACAATGGCCGGGATACCGAGAATCGGTATCGGCACCAGAATCATGGCCCACCAGGTATGAGTCCATCCCCTGTGTGATCCAACCGCCGGGAACATTGAAAACAACCCCAGCCAGGCGGCCCAGATATACTGCCCCTTCAATATCAGCCCCAGATCGACCGCTGCGAAAACGGCATAAAACAGATTTTGCCCTTTGGAACCTGTATCGACATCCGGGAAAAGAGCGCCAAGCAGGCAAAAACCCATCAGGCCGATTGCCAAGAGCGGATCAGGAACCAGCCAGCCGAGCATAACGCTCCCGACCAGCCCCATGACCCCGAAAAAGAGTCCGCCGGCGAGATGTCCTTTATATCCAGGCATAGTAATGAAGTCCTGCGAATTGGCAGGATAGATGAAGGCTACAGATTGGTTGTAGCCGGTGTGCAGACGCTCCGCATGATAAACTCACTGGCCTCATCAAAAAGGCCGGGAATATCGTATGGAGCCAGAAAACGAGTCCGAACCGCACCGATAATATTGGCGTAGACCATGAATGCCGTTTGAGGCACAGGCAAATTGATGATGGAACCATCCTCAATGCCCCGGCGCAAAAACTCTTCGATCATGTCGATGAGTTCCTTGAACTTGGCACCAATTTTCTTGCGATCCAGATCAGGATTATCGTCACTAAACGGTGAACATCGAATGATCGTCGGGAATGTTTTTTCGTTCTCTATGGTGAAGTCGAGATAGGCTTTGACAAAGTCTCCCAGTGCCTCACAACCATTTTCACAATCCTTGGTCTTATCATGCAAAACAATGATCATGGTGTCGATCAAGCCAGTACCCGCCGTCATGAACAGCTTTTCCTTGCTCTCGAAATAATGAAAGACCAGCCCGGATGCAACTCCTGCCTGCTCGGCAACCATCTTCATGGTCGTGCCAGCATATCCACAACGTGCAAAAATTTCTTGGGCCGCTATCAGTATTTTTTCCTTCTTCGACATCAGGAACACTCCCTGTTCAAATCATCTTAATCATAAAACAGATTAAGTATTTACACTCTGGACCGGATCGCAAATAGCAGGAAAGTTCTTAGTACGACAATCACCTTTGTTCAAGTGGTATTTATTTTTTATCCGAAAGTTGACTCCCCAGTCAACAAAAAGGCGGAGGCCATGCCCCCGCCCCAGACTGTTGACAAAGTCAACTCTGACAGGTTGTTGACAAAGGTTCGAGTGTTAGGCGCAAAAAAAGTTCAAGGCCGACGCGTACTTCCTGTACGTTAGGATTTGAACTTTTTGCAGCAACGACGCAATCGGGCCTTTGTCAGCAACCTGAGGCGGAGGCTCACGCCCCCGCCCAATAAAAACTCTTATCGTTCAAAGAAATTACATTGTATCGAATTCATGCAACTCTTCAATTTGTTTGTCAATTTCCACCTGTAAACGCGATGGAAGCCCCATGATGTCAGTGTTCAGAAAACCTCGAACAATGGTGGATGTAGCTTCGTCCTCATCCATACCACGGGCCATGAGGTATTCTATCTCTTCCTGAGCAATCTTGCCGACAGACGCTTCATGAGAAAGCTCCACCCCATCGGCGGTCCCATCCAATTCGGGGATGGCCCAGATACGTCCTTCCCCAAGGATAAGCCCCTGACATTCCAGATGTCCTTTGCTTGGGACATGATATGCACCGATGTGGCCCCGATTGATGATAGTGCCACCGGCAGCAATGGTGCGAGCGATAATCTCACACCGGGTATGGGGTGCATTCATGATGACACGGTTGCCCATGTCGAGAAGACACCCCTTGGAAGCAACAATCACCGAATTGAAACGCGCCACCGAGTGCGGACCGTTCATGGTGATGGTCGGATACATTTGAAGGTCCCTGACTGGCTTGAGCAGAACATAGTTGGATAAAAACTTGCCGCCCTCTTCGACAATTCCTGCCGAACGGGGACGAACTATCACGTCTTCACTCCAATTGTGCACCATGGTGAAGGTCAGGGAAGCGTTCTTCTTTATGAAAAATTCGGAAATACCCAGATGCGCACCGCCCTTGGTTCCATGGGCCACGGAACAGCCGGTGATAATCTCAGCCTCGGCACCTTCTTCAATAATGACAATATTATGGACGTTCTGCCCCACCTGTTCGGCCTTGAGCATCAGACAGGACTGAATGGGATTCTTGATCTTGGCCCCAGCCTTCACGCGGATAAAGTAGCCGCCATGAAGATTGTCATAGGCAGCTTTGGTGTACTGGTCCTGGTCCTTGTCCACCAAAGTCCAGAAGTATTCTTTGAGGCCATCGTATTTCTTGAGGGCTTCCTTGATGTCCATTATCTCGACACCATCGTCCGAGGACTGACAGTGCACAGTAGAATGGTCCATCTGGAGGTAGGAAGCCGACCGCTTGGTCTGATCGACCACCACGCCCGCCATGAGCAACTGATCCTTGTCCTCCTCGGACAAGACACTCAGATCGGCTATGGCTTCCTGTTCCTGGCCTTCAAACTTGAATTCGGTAAGATCAATTTTACTCATATCTGAAATCTCCGTCATGGAGTTGCTAGTTCATGCAGCGAACACATTCCTTATAGCCATGCTGGCGAATGTGATCAAGGATATCCCTGGGGCGACCTTCACAGCACAGATGCCCCTCATAGAGCACCTGACCACGATCGGCATTGACGTAATCAAGGATATAACCAGTGTGGGTGATGATCAACCCTGCGGTCTTTGTACGCGCCTTGCGTTCCTTGAGGCTCAGGTCCGGGGTCATGTTGAAATTGCCATCCAGCACGTCACGGGCGACCTTGCCGACCAACTGCATGTTTTCCATGTCAACGCC
>JAFLJU010000553.1 GCA_022712835.1 Desulfobacteraceae bacterium | reverse complement strand
CGCGGCTCAAAAAGAATTTAACCTGATACGGGTGCCGGAACAAGAGAATCTGTCAGAATTCAGGGTGGTCCGCATGGGAGACTATGATTCCTGCCCTTGCAGCGGTTCCCACGTTCAGTCCACAGGAGAGATCGGTATCTTCGCCATCAGCTCTTCGACGTATGAAAACAATGTGTTGAGAATTCGGTTTAAGCTTTCCTGATCAAAACCAATCAAAACCAATCAAAATTAACTTCAATCAGCCTTTTTTAGAAACATCATAGATGGATCGGTTCCATCACCAGAGGTCAGGGTGGGATGCAGTTCACAGATTGAACAATTCTCACAGGTTCTAAATTCCACTGCGCTGAAGGCTGAAAACTCGCTTCGCTCAAACTGTTCAGCCTTTTAACCGCTTCGCTGCATTAAGAACCTGTACAGAATTGCAATCAACGATTCACCCGCACCCACCCCGACCTCTGTGCCAAATTTCAAGCGACCTTAACAATGCTGTTTTCACTTATGGGAATTCAAAATATGCCTTTGTCGGGTTTGTGCCATCATCACATGTTGTTAAATTCCAAATCCGAGTTAATCTATTATCAGGGTTTTGGGGATTGATCGGTTAAAAAAGAAAATAAAGTAAAAAGTTTACTGTCCTGATATCAAATGAAATTTTCCCCAACCACAAGATTTTGTGTCAGGTTTTTGATTTGAAAGGCCTGGATTTTTAATAATATCTGGGTGATGACAGGAAAAAATCAGGGGACGGACTATGAATACAAGCGCTCTCCATTGAGTTCGCTAAACCATTACTGAAAATACGAAAAATTCCGCCATCCTGAAAAAGCAAAGATGGATTTGGTATTGTTAACAATGGAAGGCCCGGTGAAAATTAAGGATAGGGATAATAATCCTTGAGTTTGGCTCTACTGGTTCGATCAAATGCACCTTATTCGGAAATTCTTTATTAAGGGAATACATAATAGAGGCATTCGAATCTATTAACAGATCTATTCGACCGGAGATCAATTTTCTGATATTTAGCACCACTTCGTTTGCCAAATCCAGTTCAAGACAGGGGATAGATTCAAATCGTTTAATATAAAAAGATCCTCTTAAAATTCCCAGCATTGCTGGACATAAATCTTCTATTTTTTTATATTTGAAACTTCTCCCTCTTTGGGAAAAAAAATACATTTTATTTTTCCAGGAATATTCCGGATAGGAAAAAAACATTATCCGCTCTTCCGTATAGGAGGCTCCCATTAGAGCATCGTATAATCCTTTTTTAGTTCCCACTAAAGCACGTTTCCAAGGAACAAGTTTTACATCGGTCTTGTAGTTTACCCTCTGTAGAGCTGTCACAGTTATTTCGGTTAAGAAACCAAGATTTAGAAGAGCCTTCCCGTTATACGGTCCCCAATCTGTTCCCGAAATGACAATCGTTTTTTCAACAGCCATTATCGGTACCGGTAGAATGATCAGAAAAACCAGAAAAAAAATATCAATAATTTTTTATGCATAGTCTTTCTTCTTTTAAAAGGCATTCGATTGAAGGGTAGTCTCAAAGAATAACACACTTCAATAATTCCATTTAAAAAAACTCTAACTGAGTTTTCCGCCGTATCAATTATAAATCGCTTTAATTAAAACCACTACCAGCATGACACGGGCCCCTATTAATTACAGTGAAACATTAACTGATGGTCAAAATGGCAAGTGAAATAATTTAATTGAACGGACTGGTGACGGTATGGATGCTCCAGGTAAGGATATAATAAAAAAGAATTGCGGCGATGCTGAGAATTAGCGGATTTACCTTTTTACCTATGAACGAAAGGTGAAGTGCATCGACTTTTTCCGGGCACACTCCTTTATTGATACAGTTGTAGCATCCCAGACAATCATCCCCTAATATGGTTTCCTTTTCAGATACATTGATTTGCACCGGACAGACCTTGTCACATCGATGACATGAGATACATACTGACGAATCCCGCTTGATTGAGGTCAGTGGGAACAGGCGATTAATCAAGTTGTATCCGGCTTTTTGGAAACAGACGTATTTACAGAAAAATCGAGGTATTAAAAGAGGTACCAACAGGATCAGTCCCTTTTTTACCTGAATATATGCTGATGAAAAGGCCGTGGATTTGTACATGATCATATGATCTTCCCAGAAGTAATCAACCCCTTTTGAAACGATGACATACAGAAACCCGGCTAAAAAGATGTACTTTGCATATCTTAGGGGCTTATCAACAAATTCCGGGAGGTTGAATTGGATGGTGGGAAAAAGTGATTTTCCAATTTTGCTGATGAAATAATCGGCATTGCCGAAGGGGCAAATCCAGCCACACCAGATAGAGCCGAATACTATGAACATCAAAATTACTGCCAGTTCGAATTCAAATTCCAGTTCCATACCGAAAATAGTTTCAGGCACCCAGGCGATCCATGGAAGGAACAAGAGGACTGTCATTAAACGGATAAAATCCAGCAAATGGATTAGATTCAACCCTTTCCGGCGTATTGTTTTTCTTTGCATATTTTTTTTGGGTTTTGTTAATGCTGTCATCATTAATAATCTTTTTAGTTTTCAACGATTCTTGTTTTTTGGTGGGATACCTACAAACGAGACACAGGGTGTTTACAAATAATTTCTTATTGCAAATCAATCCATAGTGGAGATTTAAAAATACCTTCATCCGATTCTTTTTCTAACTCTAAAAAGAGTTTCCAGGGAATAGCGTACGTCAAAATATTGTCCGGCAATATTTTTCTCACGTTTTTTCTGGCTGCCAGGTCAATCATACCGAGAACGGCTCTTGGATCATGGGATTGTGCCTCATTAAAAACATAAGCACCTATCATCTGACATGCTGCTCCCTGGGGAGTTACGGTATCATTAATCCCTTCCCGTATGGAACCGGCAAGGGTCATAAGAGCTGTAAGCTGGATGGGATCAACTGTGAAGATTACAGATTCAGGTATTTCAGCATCCGTGACTTCCTTCAACGGCTTGATGATTCGATATTTCTCCGGAAAATCATAAATGGGCAAATCTTTGGTGATCCACTTGTACGCTTTCTCCTTTGAGCAATGGAATCGTTCTCCTTCAATGAGCTTTCTGGTTACATGGGGAGGCATTTTCTCGGCCATGGCTTTGAACTTTTCCTTGTCGTCTGCATCTTCCAGACCCCTTGCAAAAAATGTAGCAAATGTCTCAAAACCACCCATGGCTTTGTCATAGGCAGTACCAAACCCCAAGCCGGCACAAGCCCCAGGGCATCCATAGGTCTCACGATCAAAAACTACGGTTTTCCCTCGGGTCACGGCTTGCGCAAACATGGACATAACACAATAGTACTTGCCTTGTGAGGCCTGTGTCGCATTGGTAGGTTTTTCATTGCTTCTTAGAAGAACAACAGTTTCAAATGACGGTTTCAACTCCTTAACGATCTTGCTTTTCATAATTAAATTTTCCTTGTCTTGATATGGTGCTTGTTATTCTTATTGATGCTTGGAATCAGTATTACAGCAAGGATGATTCCCACCATATTCATGCAACATGCAACAATAAATGGACTCCCGGTTCCCTGGGATACAGGCATCCATTGTTTCCCTATGCTATCAATGATAATTGGAGAAAAAAATTGTCCCAGGTACATCATGCTGCTGACAATTGCCATGGCCCTGACCGATTGTGATGAATCAACTGTAGTCCTGACAGAGTGAAATATAAGGGGTAGGAGGAATCCTTCACCAAGACCTATGGACGCAACGCCAAAAAATACGGGAATAATCCCATCGGCAAGGAAAAGGATACCAGATCCTACCGCCATAGCAGCAATTGCCATCACGACTGAAAAAAGTTTTAGCACACCCTGTATCCGATGGAAATAAATACCCACCAGAAAAGCTGCCCCTGTCATCATGGCAAAAGCCATCCCGGATGAAGCAGCATTACCTATTCCATTTTTCTCGATGAAAAAAGAGAGATTTACGGGGATGGTATAGAACACCACCATCAGGGCAAAAATGGCAAATGCGTATATATAAACAATTATTGGCAATTTCATTTTTGTTGTGGCGATTGTTTCCTTTTCCCTTGCAGGCTCCGGCAAATAGAGAAGAACCATTCCAATGGCAACAAAAGCCATCGCATAGGCACCGAAAGCATAGCGCCAACATAAGGTTGTCACTATCCCGGATATCATTTGCGCAGCCATACCACCAAAGTGATTTGAGGCACTTATCCAACCCATCATTTGCATCGCTTCCCCACCCTCAAAAAAATCTGAGACAATGGCCGTGGATATGGGCATTATCAAGCCCACAGAAAGTCCTAACAGAGCCCTGCAACCCAGCAAAACTTCTATTGTTCCTGCAAATCCACCTCCTAAGCCTCCGACAAGATAGAGTATTAATCCTGTCAGCAGCATTGTTCTTTTTCCAAAGGCATCACACAGTCTGCCTGAAATCAATGCAAAGGGAATCACAACCAGGGACGGCAATGTAAGCACCAACTTGATCAGACCAGGGCTGGCGTTGGAAAAAGCTTTTGCAATATTTGAAATGGCAGGAGAGATGGCCGCACCGGCCATGACTGTAAGCAGCGCCACCGATAAAATCGTCGGCCCAATCATCTTACTATCTGTTACCATTGAGATTTTCTTTCATGTTTGAGATGATCTGTTTCAGAACCTTCTTGCATGTGGCCATCTCAGCCGAATCAATACCTGTTGCCGCTTGATCAAGGTTTTGTTTAGCCAGTTCTATAAGCTTTCCCTGTATTTTCTTTCCCTTTGGCATAAGAAATATGCGATTACTTCTTCGATCCTTTGGTTCGGGACATCGGTTTACCAGGCCCCTACGTTCAAGACCGTCAATAAGCTTTACAACTGAAACTTTATTTTTATGGGTTTTATCAGCCAGTTGCTGTTGTGTTAATCCATCCTCGAACCAGAGAATAATTAAAATTTTCCATTGCTCCGATGTTGCTTGAAGCCCGGCAGCTTTAAATTTTCGATTGAGTTCAAGTCTCATGAATTGTGTGGCCCAATCAAGAAGCATTCCCAATGAATTTTCAAGATCATAATCTGTTTTTCCAGACACTCGATTCCCCCTCCTTTTGTCGTTAGTTAACTATATTATAGTTAACCATATAACTAAAATTCATTTTACTGTCAAGACGTTTTAAGGCTGTACCAGATTTCTGTAATATTGCTGAAAGAAGATTGTTCCGGCGACGAAAGTCATAGTCAAACTGTTTTTGAATTAGGTTCACCTAACAGTTATGCTTACTTGCAGAAATCTTGATTCTTCATATGTTCAATAATTCAAACGGTATTATTAAGTTTTTAAAGAAGTAATTTCAGGTGTGCCATCAGGAGAAAACTATAACGTGAAGCCCGAGTTTTTTTGGCGGTTGTGTTTGTTGCGATGAACCGGGTAAAAGGGCATATCCATTTAAGACATAAAGGCTTTTTCAAACCAGTCATCCAAATTTTTATCCATATTTTTTCTAAGGCTGATCATTAAATTTAAATCACCACGGCAGATTTGGGTATGCACAATTGCTGGTAGTGGGGGGAGTCCATTGGAATCATAGGACAATGGTTGCCATTGCCGGGATCAAGGGATTTGCATGGGGGTCGGTGCCAATAAAAAAGGGGGCTGGCACCAGTGGTTGCCAGCCCCCTTTGGGGTCTTGTTGATGGGTTGGGTTCTATCTTAGGCAGATGCTGGCTCAATGTTGATGGCGCAGACCTTGAACTCAGGGATTTTGGCAGTGGGGTCAAGCTCACCGTTGGTCAGTTCATTGGCCGCCGCATTGGCAAAGTGGAAGGGGATAAAAACTGTTCCCTCCACTGCCTTTGAGGATACCTTGAGTTTGGCCGTGATTTTGCCCCTCCGGGAGGAAACGTCCACCATTTCGCCGGTGCTAAGTCCCAGCTTTTCCACGTCCTTGTCCGATATTTCCACAAAACACTCGGGTGACAGCTGATTAAGGCCGTCGGTTCGCATGGTCATGGTGCCGGTGTGATAATGATATAGAACCCGTCCCGTGGTGAGGATAAAGGGATATTTCTCATCGGTCAGCTCTGCCGGGGGGGTATGTTCAATGGCATGAAACATGCCTTTTCCCCTTGTAAATTGAGCGGTATGCAGAATGGGCGTTCCTGGGTGATCTTCATCGGGGCAGGGCCAATGAATGCCGATTTTATCGATTCTCTCCCAGGTGATTCCCCTATAGGATGGGGTTACCTGGCAGATTTCCTTAAAAATCTCATGGCTGTTTTCATAGGTCATTTCATAGCCCATTCGGGTGGCAATGCCGCAGATTATTTCCCAGTCCCGGCGTGCTTCTCCCGGTGCTTCCACGGCTTTTCTGACCCGCTGAACTCTCCGCTCTGTATTGCTAAAGGTGCCGTTTTTTTCAGCAAAGCAAAAGGAGGGCAATACCACA
>JAFLJU010000068.1 GCA_022712835.1 Desulfobacteraceae bacterium | reverse complement strand
ATATCATGGATATTCTGCTTGACGACAAAACCATTTTCAAGCACAAAACCGCTGAACACCACATCGGGTAGCTGCTTAACAAGTTTAGCCGTGCTTACAGCGTTACGGCCCGTTGCAATGACAAGGGGAAATACCCGGCTGATCTTTGCAAGAAGCAATGCAGCATCTTTTCCTAAAAAACTAATACCTGATCTGCCTTTGACCCCAATCGCCCCTTCACAAGAATGGAGCAGAGTACCATCAAGGTCACAAACAACTGCGTTGATATTCACCCCGGGCTTATTCTTAATATTGTGAAGACACTTCGTATGTGAATATTTATGAGATTGTTTCATTAATTTTACTATTTTTCCTTATTACCTTTTCCCTGGATATCCCTATTGAATAGTTTTTATACTGCAGGCAACCTTGGTTTTCAATTCTTTCAAATGAGCTACATTAAATTCTGATGGGACAGATCTTTGATCGGCAAGTTTGAGTAAGAGAGAAAAATTGTTTTCTGCAAAGGATTTATCATCGGCAAAGAAAAGAGTGCCCGGGGCTGCATTGATCAGTGCCCGACACACTTCATTACTGTGAATTCTAAGTGATGTTTCTGCAAAAAATTTGTTTATTCTGCTTTCCAGGGGTGAGGTCGGATACTTTGGGCAATGGCTTTGCCAGTTTTTAATTGTTTTTTGCTGCAAAAAGGTATCAGAAAATCGATAGGCAGAGAAAAAATTATTATTATCAATAAAAAAAGTTCTGGAAAATCCAAGTGTGGCAAGCCCTGTAAAACAGGCAGAAGGACAGAAAACATCTGTTTGAATACCGGAAAAGTCAGCCCATCCCCAGGGATCTATCAACACCGCAAGAGGGCCTGCATCAAGGGCTGAGATAACACTTGCAACACCACCACGGCCTGTCCAACCGTCCACAAAAATAATGGAGCGATCAGGAAAATCACTCCGGATCCGCTTCAATGCCACCGTGTCGATACCAAGGCCTACAAACAATGAGATAGCAGTTCCCACAGAACCGGGTAGTAATCGGCACAACCAGTCTGTTACAGGTACTCCGGCCCGTAAAATTGAGACAAACACAATTTTTTCAGGATTGGGATATTCCAGTAAAATTGAGGCTGCCAGGTGTTGGGCTGCCTCTTTTACGGTGTTATCATCCCTGAGCGATAAATTCACATTCTGCCAGAAAGCATCGCTTAAATCAGGCTCAGGAGAGGGAGTAGACCAGAATGTATTATTACCGTTATAGGCTTTATCCAAAGGGCGAAACCGATGGATATCCTTAAATGGATGCACCTCTTCTTCAAGGTTCAGATAAAAAAATTGATCCCATGAATCCTTGTTAATTGATCTGTTAACTGGTTTGACATAGTTGTTTTGATCGATTTTATGAGTTTTCATATTCCTTAAGTGACGTTTATGGTTGAAGAAGAATGTTCGTAATAGCTAAAAAACGGCATCACCTCAATGCCATAGGCTTTGAACTTTTCAATGACCTCAATTTCAATTTCCATGTCAATGGGATCACAAATAATAAAAACCGGACCTTTGAGTTTTTCATAGTTATACAGATAATATTTACCTGCAAAAGTTATTCTGCTGAAAATTGATTTATTATCTATTTTCCAAGGACTCAAAGAAATTTGTTGAAAGGAAAGATTGTTATTGGCCAGAGCAAAACAGGCTGCTATATCAACGGATTCACCCACTGCCAGTATGGTTCCAAAAGAAAATTCAAGGGGAACCGACCATAACTTAAGATCAAGTAAAACATCTGATTTTTCACCAAGAGCAGGCCGTTTTGTCGGTAGATGCCAGTCACTTGCATAATTTTCAGAATGCTCTTTAACTGGCCAACAACTGGGTTTTATTGGATTGTTTAGAACAAGGGGTTGATCAGAAATTGCAGTGTTGCCCTCTTCCAGCTGAAAGGGCAGGATATGGACGCTGCAAAAAATATCCATTTCCTTTATTTTGGATATAAGTTGGGCTTTCTGTTTCATATTTCGAAAATCTGCAAATGCAAACACCCGAACACAATCTATTTTTAAGTGGTTGGACAACTGAACAATCAAATTAAAAACAGTATTACCGCTTGTGATTTCATCCTCAACGATCCAGATTTCCTTAAAACTTGCATCTGCAATGGGCAGGATATGATTCGGACCATGGGAATGGCTTTCATGGAAAGCAATTCCAGACATAGGCCTGCGGGTGGAATAAATAATATGGGTATTGAGTTGTTTTTTGCCAGCTTCCACATACATTAAAAAAGCAGGAATAATACCTGATTCCGTCAGGCCGGTAATCAATATTTCATGTTCTAAAGAATTATTTAAAATAATGTCATCAAGTAATTCCGATAACCAGCTTCCACAACGGGTAAAATCCAATGATGAGGCAGGAAAGAGTTTACCAAGACATGACAGGGTAAAGGCATCCTCTCTGAGTGGGTTATTATCTCGTTTCAGTTGGTAAAAATCTTGCAATGTTTATAGTTTCCTGTAGGGGCGGGTTTAAAACCCGTCCCCAGATTTTTCATGACTGTTATAGTTAGTTTGTTTTACTGAATCAATGCTTGAATAAAATGAAGTTTTTCAGCTATCATATTAGCAAGACCTATGTCGCCAGCCCTTCCTGCAACATAGAGAACAAATAATACGTACATGAAAATCAGGCAGTATGCCATAGTTTTTGTCATCTTTTTAAAGCCAAGAAAGAGAAAAAAAGTGATGACTGTCAAAATGAGTAACAAAATCCTCAGCTCAACAATATGATCAATCATTTCAGGTGGGATGACGATGGGGCCAAAAAGTACGGTATACAGAAAAAGCGGTGCACCAAGGGCAAAACAAATATCAAAGATATTGCTACCCAGTGCATTGGAGACTGCATCATCATAGTTTCCTTTTTTGGCATCCTTGATGGAAAGGATAGTGTCGGGAACACTGCTTGCGGCGGCAGCAATGATGACTGCAACAAAGTAACCATGAATACCCAGGGAAGTCCCAAGATGTTCGCAGGCATAGACTAAAATCCAGCAGGCTATTGCAATATAACCTGTGGCGATGGCAAGGAGTTTATAAGCATTTGATGATTCAATATCATCATTACCAATTACAGCATTGGTTAAATCAACTTTCAAAAAGGCCATGAACCTTGATCCTGAAAATATTTCATCATTTTCATCATCTGGCTCAACCTCTTTCTCACCCTCTTTCTCACCCTCTTTCTCACCCTGTTCAGATGCCCGGGTGTTATTCCCATTCTTTTTATTTTTTTTATGGCGACTGATGATATAAGTTGCATAAACAACATAGATCATCATAAACAGGAAGCCGTGATACCAGTAAAGAGTATCCCCCAGCGTTACAATCAGAATATATTCTGCAAAGATAAGGGTCAGCCCATCCCTTAAAACCACTTTTCTTGATACCTCTATAACGGTATCTCTGGATTTGAGCAAAACAACCAGAATGACACATGCCGGAATAATCATGGTATTGAAAACTGCGCTTCCGGCCGTAGTACCGATGCCCCCGGAAAACCCGGTAGTATCTCCAAATAAAAACAGATAAATAAATGTTACCCATAATTCAGGCATTGAGCTACCAACAGCATTTATGGTGGCCCCTTTTGTTCCTTCGGTCATATTTCGACCAAGAAAATCTGCAGCATCTTCAAATCCATCACAGGATTTTGCTATGAGCCAACTTGCAAATACCGCCAACACAATAAATACAACCGATACCATATTTCTTACCCTTTACTTTTATTGAACTGTGAAATTTGTTTTGGTCAAATTCCCCTGGTCAAAATTATTTAGAACCCCTGGTCCAGCTAAATCCAAAACCAAAGTGCTTATCTGCCTCGGAATGGCCAGGAAAATAAAGCTCTTCCTTGGTAATGTCAAGGGATGTCCCTGTGTTTTTAAAACTGCAGGCAGAACAAAACGCATATTTTGGATCTGGTGAATCCAGTTTAATGTGTACTTCATTACCCTTTTGATCGGTGACCTTTATTCGGCCGTTTACCGTGGTGAAATTCTTTGCACCTTTGTAAATCATTGCAAAAATCATGACAAAGTCCAGAAGTTCAGGCTTATAAATTGTTAAATTTTCACCTGTGGTGCTGGTGCCGCTTCGATCATCTTTGTCAAGAAGAATATAGGGTGGCTGATGCTCACTGCCGAAATTCTTGCCCAGGGGCTGTATAACGCCCATCTCTCCATTTTTCAGGCGGAACATACAGCCTAAATCCAAATCAGGTGCTGAATTGGAACCGAACAATGAAAATTTTTTAGTTTCAGGAGCGTCCCAATTCAAATTTATATGTATTAGATTTTTATCCGACTTCTCAAGGCTGATCGATTTTTTATCACCCTTTTTTTTGAGTGTCACTTTGCTCAGACTAATCTTTGCAGCAGGTGGGGAGGGTAGCGGTAGTGGCTGGGATGGTGGGGGTGGCTGGGATGGTGATGAAGACTTTTCTCCAGCCTCCTGCCCGCCAAAATGTTTTAACAAGGCACTTAACCCTTCGTTAAAACCTTGTGCCACAGCAGCAAAACGCCACTGGCCTTTAAGGTAAAGCTCAGCAATAATGAGCGCTTTTTCCTGATTTAAACTGATATTATCAAATTGAAACTTAGCTGCCCCACCTCTATTATCGGTGATGCTGATCTCCCCCTTTGTCAGCGCCTTCATGGTTTCCGATCCATCAATGGCTGCTGTAAATACAATTTTTTGTATGTTCTGGGGCAGTTTTCTCAGATCCACCTGAAAGGTTTGACTGTTTGAGGTGGTATCCGATACAATGCTCAGCCCACCGCATGGCGATTGCTTTTGATTATAAAAAATCATATATCTATCATCGGAAAGCTGATTTTTAGCATCAAGACCAAAGCAACTGATATCGATTGTGGTTGGTTTTGTAAATGCTAAAGTTATCCCAACTTTAAAAAAATGATCGGGTGTTACCTCATCCAGTTTTATCCTTTGACCCGCAACAAGCTTCTTCATTCAGATAATCCTTATCGTTTAAATTAAATTGTAATAATTCAGTATAAACAAACACAATGCTGCATATCCTGCTGAAATCACATCATCAAAAATAATTCCAGTGGAGCCTTTTACATGCTTATCAACATAGTTTGCCGGAAATATTTTAATTATGTCCAAAACCCTGAATAAAACAAATCCCCAAAGTGCTGTGCCAGCAAAGTCATGTGTGCCGTAAAACAGTGGCACACACATAAAACCTATGATTTCATCCAGCACAAACTTGGAAGGATCCTTTGATTTCCAGTATTTAGTTGCCCAGGGTGTCAAATAATAATTGAGCAATCCAATCAGCAACACAGACACAAACAACCCCATCCAGAGAAATTCAGGTGGCAAAAATTTCCATAATAAATAATAGATTGCAATTCCGGGGAGTGCACCAAATGTTCCTGGCATAACAGGCAGATAACCCAGATAACAGGCAGAGCCCAATAGAATTTTTATTTTTTCTCCAACAGACACCCTTGTTGCAGCCATATTTTATAATCCTTTGCGTTTATATAGTTTTGTATAATCTTTATAATTTTTCCGTATATACCATAAGTTGATGGTTATTGGAGATATATTTTCCTTTTAGATAACCAGAATAACAAATTAATATAGGTAACTTTTATGAGTTGTTTTGTAAAACGAGTCTAATTGAAAAGCGGAATAATTATTGGCGGGGTAAATGGGTTATTCTTGGGTTATCTCGTTCATTTTTTGTTGAATTTAGCAGTCCTTAATTAATAACTGACAGTATATCCAAATATCCTGTTGGTTGGGTTTTAAATAGCTGGAAATCGCTGTTTCCAGCTATTTAAAACCGACGTTCAACTAATTTAAATAGTTATGCCGAATTGTGCGCAGGTTGCTTTCAAACCACCTTCATAGCCTTGTCCCACAGCCGTAAATCTCCATTCGCCACTTTTAAAATAAACCTCACCAAAAATCATGGCAGTTTCCATTGAATAATCTTCGGTCAGATCAAACCGGACAATCTCTTTATCATCATCTAAATTGACAATACGGATAAAGGCCTCGCTCACCTGACCAAAATTCTGTTTCCGGGCCTCGGCATCATGAATTGTAACAACAACAGCGATCTTTACAAGATTGGGATCATCCGTTTCAAGTTGTTTTAAATTAATTTTAACAACTTCATCATCCCCTTCACCTTCACCAGTTAAATTATCCCCCATATGCTCAATGGCACCATTAATTGCTTTCAAATTATTATAATACACAAAATCACTGTCGCTGCGAATTTTACCCGCAGCATCCAGCAAGAAAACAGATGCATCAAGATCAAATTCAGCTCCATCGGTTTCCCTTTGATCCCAACCAAGTCCAATTTGAATTTTGGATAATCCAGGTGCTTCCTTAGACAATGAAACCCGTCCGCCTTTACTCAAAGATACAGCCATTGCTCTTTCCTTTAAATTAAATGTTATGTGTTTCTAAAATCATTCATTTGCCTGCCGACCATGCTTGGGCTTTATAGGCACGGTATAATAACAGGCAATAATTTATCAACTGTTCTTCCCTTTCCCCATTCCCCAATGGCTTTAAACTTCCATTCTCCATTATGAATATAGAGTTTCGCAATAACGAGCCCAGTGTGCCCACCTCCTTCAACTGAGAGATTAAATCTTGCGATCTCTTCATTATTATCGAGATTTTTTAATATACAAAAAGCATTGGGTATACCGTCAAATGTATCAGAAGTGAAGCTGTTGACAGTGAAAACCAATGTTTTAACATTTTGAGAGATACTCTTTAAATGCACATTGATTT
>JAFLJU010000466.1 GCA_022712835.1 Desulfobacteraceae bacterium | reverse complement strand
CAACACCTGTTTTAATGCCTCGAAATCGTTGAAAGGCACATGGATAAATCCTTCCAGCAAAGGGTAAAACCCGTTTTTGATCTTGTCCTGGCCGGTTGCCGACAAGGTGGCCATGGTTCTGCCATGGAAGGACTGTTCCATGGTAATAATCTTATACCTAGTTTTATTGCCCTTTGCCTGGAAATACCGCCGGGCAAGCTTGATGGCTGCTTCATTGGCCTCTGCACCGGAGTTGGCAAAAAAGATGCGGTCGGCAAAACTTTTTTCAACCAAAGCCGCCGCAAGATCGGCCTGGGGAGCGGTATAAAAAAGATTGGACACATGGACCAGGGTTCTTGCCTGGTGTTCAATGGCTTGGGTAATTTCAGGGTGGCAATGTCCCAGATTACACACGGCAATACCTGCCAGAAAATCGGTATATACTGTTCCCTTCTCATCAATGAGGCTCATCCCCTCCCCGCGTACAAATGCTTTTCCCTGACGAGAATAGGTCTGAAATACAAATTCATTGGTTTTTTTAATCGAAGTCATGGGGTCGCCTTAATTTTTTATAAAAATTTATCTGCAGATTCATTTATATGAAACTCCGGTCAAGGTATTGCAATTATGAGAGTTTCATTTTTTGTTGTGTCGGAGCAAATACCTTAGCTCCGACCATGCCGGTTAATCCACAAACACCTGGGTGCCAATACCAGAATCCGTGAACAACTCCAGCAGAACGGCATGGGGGATTTTACCATTGATGATATGGGCTTTTTTCACACCGTTTCTCAGGGCCTCCAAAGCGCATTCCACCTTGGGGATCATCCCCCCTATTATGTTGCCATTGGCAATCATGCCGTTAATTTCTTTTTCATCAAGGGAAGAGACCAGTTTTTTATCAGAATCCAGCACCCCGTCCACATCGGTGACCAGGATAAGCCGTTCGGCGTTCAAAGCCGATGCAATTTTAGAGGCCACCACATCGGCATTTATGTTGTAGGTCTCCCCATTTTTCCCGATTCCCACAGGGGCTATGATGGGAATAAAGCCGTGATCGGTCAGGGTGTGAAGAATTGCAGGATTGATATGGGTCACATTTCCCACCATGCCCGGATCAATAATTTCCCGCGGTGTGTTTTCATCTATTGTATGAAAAATTTTCATTTTATCCGCCGTAATCAACCCGGCATCCTTTCCGGTAAGCCCAACCGCCTTCCCGCCTTCCCGGTTAATCCTGGCCACAATATCCTTGTTCACCTTCCCGCCCAGAACCATTTCCACCACATCCATGGTGGCATCATCGGTATAGCGCATGCCCCGGATAAAGGTGGAGGTAATGCCCATGGCCAAAAGCACTTCATTGATCTGGGGACCGCCGCCATGGACCACCACCGGGTTCAACCCGATGACTTTTAACAGGGTGATGTCATTGGCAAAATCCCGCTTCAAGCCCTCATCCACCATGGCGTGCCCCCCGTATTTGATCACAACGGTTTTGGTGGAAAATTTTTGAATATAGGGAAGGGCTTCTATTAATATATCTGCAACGGTGTGGGTCATAGGATATACCTGCTTAAGTCCTGGTTTTCGACAATATCCATCAGTTTGTTATTGACAAACCCGGCATCGATGATAAGGGTCTTCTCCTCTATGTCCGGTGCCTCAAACAAAATATCTTCCAGCAATTTTTCCAACAGAGTGTGCAATCTTCTGGCCCCGATATTTTCCGTGGTGGAATTGACCTCCACGGCAATGTCGGCAATCTTCTCCACTGCATCCTGGGTAAATGAGATCACCACCCCTTCGGTCCTTAGCAGGGCAATATACTGGAGTATCAGTGCATTCTTGGGTTCGGTCAGAATCCGGGTGAAGTCATCGGCACCCAGAGAGGTTAGTTCCACCCGGATGGGAAACCGCCCCTGGAGTTCAGGGATCAGGTCAGAGGGCTTTGACACATGAAAGGCTCCGGACGCAATGAACAAAATATGATCGGTTTTGACGGTTCCATATTTTGTGGGAACCGAACTGCCTTCCACAATGGGCAACAGATCCCGCTGAACCCCTTCCTTGGACACCTCTGGCCCGTGGCTTTGTCCCTTGCCCGCTATCTTGTCGATTTCATCGATAAAAATAATGCCGGACTGTTCCACCAGTTCAACTGCATCGGTTTTCACCTTTTCCATATCCACCAGATGGGCAGCTTCTTCCTGGGTAAGAATCTTCATGGCCTCTTTCACACTAACCTTGCGGCGCTTGGTGTTTTTCGGCATGAAATTTCCCAGCATGTCCTTGACGTTGATGCCCATCTCCTCCATTCCGGTATTGGAAAAAATCTCCACCATGGGAGAGGATTGGGCCGCGACATCCAGATCAACCTTCCTTTCGTCTAATTTCCCCTTTTGGAGCATGGTACGAAGTTTTTCCCGGGTGGACGTGGGAACCGAATCTGTTCCGGTAATCTCATCCTGGCTTTCGTCATCCGGCCCCAACCCATTGGGCATTGAAAAATCCTGCTTTGGCGGTGACGGCGGGAGAAGAATATCCAACACCCGTTCTTCAGCCATCTTTGCGGCCTTCTCCTGGACAGCATCCTGCTGTTTTACCCGAAGATTGTTCACCGTTAATTCCACAATATCCCGGATCATGGATTCCACGTCC
>JAFLJU010000481.1 GCA_022712835.1 Desulfobacteraceae bacterium | reverse complement strand
CAGGGAGAGGTTGAGGCGTATGCCAAAGCCATCGGCGAAAAGATTCTAGGGAGGGCTTGTTAATGGGGACTAAATTAAAATTAGGTAGTTTGGGAAAACAACATCTTAAAACCGCGGGTATTGTGACGACTATTATAGCTGGCGCGGGTTCAGTTGCCTGGGCGTCTTCAGCGGGTGGTGCAGTTCACAACGCTTGGCTTGAGATCGATACCTGGAAAGTGCTTAACTTTGGTATCCTTGCCATAGCCGGATTTTTCATCGCTAAAAAACCGGTTGTTGAGTTTTTCTCATCCCGCAAAAAAGAGATTGCAGATGAGTTGAACAATTTAGAGCAACAAAAAGCTGATGCTGAGAAGATGCTTGCCGAATATCAAGCCAAGTTTAAAAATCTTGATCAGGAATCCAAACAGATTGTTGAAGATTATATTAAACAGGGTGAAGAAGCCAAGGTAAGAATTCTTGCCGAAGCAGCTGCCCAGGCAGATAAGCTGGAAGATATGGCAAAACGAACCATCGAACAGGAATTCAAAGCCGCCAAGGCCGCGCTTCAACAGGAAATTGTTGAACTGGCAATGGAAAAAGCAGAAGCCGTCATTAAAGAATCCATCTCATCTGAAGATCAGGATAACCTGGTTGATCAATATTTGAAAAAGGTGGTGGCATAATGAAAAA
Source organism: Desulfobacteraceae bacterium (assembly GCA_022712835.1). Next base: position 4,563 of record JAFLJU010000481.1, on the reverse strand, counting down.
TTTAGCAGTTTCAAGGCGTTATGCCAAAGCATTGATTCTTATCGGCCAGGAAGACGGTCAGGCTGAACAATACAATGAAGAGTTGGGCGCTGTTGTTGGGCTTTTTGACACACAGGAAGGATTTGAACTTGCATTGACCAATCCTCTGTACAACAAAAATGATCGTAAAAAAGTGCTTCAAGCGGTTTTGGCGGCAACTGATTTGTCAGCCATAATGAAGTCTTTTCTGGTTCTTTTGTTTGACAAAGGCAGAATTGGTTTTTTGCGGGAGATTGCTTCCTACTATAAGGATCTGGCCGATGAACTCAAAGGGGTTGTTAAGGCCAGTGTCATCTCTGCAACAGAGCTATCCTCTGATGCCATAGAGAAAATTAAGGAAGCCTTGTCTAAAAAAGCGGGAAAAACGATTGTTCTGAATGTTGAGCAGGATCCAAGCCTTATTGGCGGAGTGATAACAAAAATCGGTGATCTTGTTCTGGATGGCAGCGTGAAAACTCAGCTGATTAATATGCGGGAAACATTAAAAAAAGGTGAGAGTGTCTAATGGAAATTAAAGCGGAAGAAATAAGCCAGATAATAAAAGATCAGATTAAAGGCTTTGATGCAGAAGTTGATCTGAGCGAAACAGGTGTTGTTCTCTCTGCGGGTGATGGTATTGCCCGTGTATACGGCTTGGAAAAAGTAAAAGCTATGGAGCTGGTTGAATTTCCCGGTGGAATTTTGGGCCTTGCTTTGAACCTTGAGTCAGATAATGTCGGTGTTGCCATCCTAGGTGATGATAAGGTCATCAAAGAGGGCGATGTGGTAAAAAGAACTGATCGCATTGCATCTGTTCCCGTTGGAGAGGCTCTGTTGGGACGTGTTGTAACCACAACAGGTGAACCTGTGGACGGCAAAGGCCCGATCAATTCAGATATATACATGAACATGGAGTTGATTGCCCCCGGTGTTATTGACAGGAAAGGTGTTCACGAACCTTGTTACACAGGTTCCAAAGCAATTGACGGCATGACCCCGGTTGGTCGTGGTCAGCGTGAGTTGATCATTGGAGATCGCCAGATTGGTAAAACTGCCGTTGCCGTTGATGCCATTATTGCTCAGAAAGATAGCGGCATCAAATGTGTCTATGTTGCCTGTGGTCAGAAAAAATCAACAGTAGCCCAGGTAGTTGCCGCTCTTGAAGAGCATGGCGCCATGGAATACACCACGGTTGTTGTGGCATCTGCTTCTGAGTCTGCTGCCATGCAGTACCTGGCTCCCTATGCTGGCTGTGCCATGGCCGAGTATTTCAGAGATAAGGGTGAGCATTCTCTGATTGTTTACGATGATCTTTCAAAACAGGCTGTTGCTTATCGTCAGGTATCTCTGCTTCTTAGGCGTCCGCCAGGACGTGAGGCTTTCCCTGGTGATATTTTTTACAACCATTCCCGGTTGCTTGAAAGATCAGCCAAACTTTCCGATGAGAAAGGTGCCGGTTCCATGACTGCCCTTCCCATCATTGAAACCCAGGAAGGGGACGTGTCGGCCTTTATCCCCACAAACGTTATCTCCATCACCGATGGTCAGATCTTTCTGGACAAGGATCTTTTCTTTTCCGGTATCAGGCCTGCTATTGATGTTGGACTTTCCGTATCAAGAGTTGGTGGGGCAGCCCAGGTAAAAGCCATGAAACAAGTGGCAGGTACATTGAGGCTTGATCTGGCTCAGTTCCGTGAATTGGAAGCCTTTGCCGCATTTGGGTCTGATCTTGATGCTGCGACTCAAAAACAGCTGACCCGTGGTGAACGCCTTGTTGAACTTTTGAAACAACCTCAGTTCAAACCGCTTCCCATGGAAAAAATGGTAACTGCGCTTTATGCCGGAACCAAGGGTTATATTGATAAATACCCCAGAGAAGCGGTTGCAAAATATGAAGAGGGTCTTTACCCCTTTGTTGAAAATCGTTTTCCTGAGGTTTTTGCAGGCTTGAAAGAAAAACAAGAGATTACTGCGGAGATCGAAGGCAAATTGAAACAATGCCTTGAAGCCTATGACGAAGAATTCAAGGATACCATTTAGGGTTGTTTTTGGATTTTATGGTGAAAATTTTCATTAAAATTAGGCGTAAAGGTGAGATCATATGGCAACATTAAAAGAAGTAAAATCGAAAATAGTCAGTGTAAAAAAGACTAGACAGATTACCTCTGCCATGAAGATGGTCGCCACTTCAAGATTGCGCGGGTCCCAGCTGAGAATGGAAGCATTTGAACCCTATGCTTCCAAGTTTGCTGAAGTTTTGGGAAGCATTGCCGGTAAATCCGGTGAGGATGCAAGTCCCTTGCTTGTCCCCCGTGAAGAAGTCAAAAAAGTGGCCGTAATTCTCTGTACATCTGACAGAGGACTTTGTGGCGGTTTTAACAATAGTTTGATTGCTAAAGCTGAAGAATTAATCGAAACCGAGCTTGCAGGCAAGGATGTCTCTATTATCTGTTTTGGTAAAAGAGGAAGAGACTGGGCAAAGAAAAGCCCCAATCCCATTGAAGATGAATATTTAGGTGTGGTTGGTGGAAATGTTGCCTTCTCAGTGGCATCCACATCGGGACAAAAAATGATAGACAGTTTCCTTGACGGAGCTGTTGATGAAGTATATCTGATTTATTCCCAGTTTGAAAACATGGCAAAACAGATTCCCACTCTCAAACAGATCCTTCCCATCCCTTCTCTTGCAGATGTGGCTTTGGGAACAGAAGAAGCTAACGCAGATGGAGAGTTCTTGCCCGAACATATCTGTGAACCTTCTTCCGATGCCCTGTTGAGTGAGATGCTGCCAAAGAATATTTTTATTCAGATATATGATGCGCTGCTCCAGACGTCCACCAGTGAACATGCTGCTCGAATGAGAGCCATGGAAAATGCAACCAAGGCATGTGAAGATATGGTGAACGAACTCCAGACAATATACAACAAAACAAGGCAGTCGGGTATTACCTCCGATCTTATGGATATTGTTGGCGGTGCAGAGGCACTTAAGGGATAGATAAAGATTATACTTAATTGGTAAAACAGCTTTTAAGGAGAAAAAAATGGCTGAAAATATAGGTAAAATAACACAGGTTCTAGGTGCTGTTATTGATGTTGAATTTGAGCCCGGAAACCTTCCTCCGGTCTTAACCGCTTTGGCAATTACAAATCCTGCCATTGGCGACATGGAAGACAATCTGATTGTCGAAGTGGCCCAGCATTTGGGTGACAATGTGGTTAGATGTATTGGTATGGACGTAACAGATGGTCTCCAGAGGGGAATGGCGGTTAAAGATACCGGCTCTCCCATTATGATGCCCGTTGGTGAAGCGTCTCTGGGACGGGTTCTCAATGTTGTGGGTCGTCCCGTTGATGGTCTGGGCCCGATTTCCCAGGACAAGATGCTTCCCATCCATAGGCATGCTCCTGCATTCACTGAACAAGATACCTCTGTAAGGGTTCTTGAAACCGGCGTTAAGGTAATCGATCTTCTGGTTCCCTTTCCCCGTGGTGGTAAAATGGGCATGTTCGGTGGTGCAGGTGTTGGTAAAACAGTTATCATGATGGAAATGGTTAACAATATTGCCATGCAGCATGGTGGTATTTCCGTATTTGGCGGCGTTGGCGAGAGAACTCGTGAAGGAAATGATCTTTATCACGAGATGAAAGACTCCGGCGTTCTTCCCAAGTGTGCCCTGGTTTACGGACAGATGACAGAACCTCCCGGAGCACGTGCTCGGGTTGCGCTATCGGCTCTGACCTGTGCTGAGTATTTCCGTGATGAAGAAGGTCAGGATGTACTTCTTTTTATTGATAATATCTTCCGCTTCACCCAGGCCGGTGCAGAAGTATCTGCAACACTTGGTCGTATGCCTTCTGCTGTTGGGTATCAGCCCACATTGGCAGTTGACATGGGTGAGCTTCAGGAACGTATTACATCAACTGATAAGGGTTCCATTACAGCAGTTCAGTGCGTTTACGTACCTGCAGATGATTTGACGGATCCGGCCCCTGCTACAACATTTGCCCATCTGGATGGAACCGTTGTTCTTTCTCGCCAGATTGCAGAGCTTGGTATTTATCCTGCGGTGGATCCTCTGGATTCATCTTCCAGAATTTTGGATGCAGCCTACATTGGAGAAGAGCATTACAATGTAGCCCGTGTGGTTCAGCAGACTCTGCAAAAATATAAAGAGCTCCAGGACATCATTGCAATTCTGGGTATGGACGAGCTGTCTGACGAAGATAAGGTTACGGTTCAGCGCGCCAGAAAACTCCAGAAATTTTTGTCCCAGCCTTTCCATGTGGCAGAAACATTTACCGGTATGTCGGGTAAATTTGTAAAGGTTGAAGATACGGTAAGATCATTTAAAGAAATCATTGATGGAAAACATGATGATCTGCCAGAAAGTGCTTTCTATATGGTCGGTTCTATTGAAGAAGCCATTGAAAAGGCTAAATCCGCTTAAGCTGGAGGGATATCATGGCTGAAAAACTATTTCTTGAAGTAGTTACACCACAAAAAGCAATTGTCAGCGAAGATGTTGAAATTGTTGTGGCGCC
>JAFLJU010000405.1 GCA_022712835.1 Desulfobacteraceae bacterium | reverse complement strand
AGTATGGATATCGTTTCCGCCCGCATGGGCAGATCCTTTTCCAAGGTCAATAAAATCCGAAAGGTGATCCAATCCATTTTTCACATGATCAACAACGGATACCAGATTTTTGTCGTCGGCTGGATCCTCCCGGACAAAACCGTCAAAGGGGGAACCGGGTGGGGGGTGGAACTGGGAAAACTCTTTAACCGCCCTATTTTTGTCTATGAGCAAGATCGCAAGGAATGGTTTTCCTGGATCGACAATTCCTGGCAACAGGTCGTGCCGGTGATCTGCCACAAAACCTTTGTCGGAACCGGCACCCGAAAACTGACCGAAGATGCCAAAGCCGCCATGGAAGATCTGTTTGAAAGATCTTTCAAATAAGACCCATTTTTAATGGTATCACCCCGGTCTGACTTATAGAGGTTCTGACCAGACCGGGTGGTTTCCTAGGGAAAATTGTTTTTTATGATCCAAAGCATTCTTGACAATGACCTGTATAAATTTACCATGCAGCAGGCGGTCCATTTTCTTTACCCCGGGGTCCAGGCAGAATATCAATTTTTCAACCGGGGTGGCACCTGTTTTCCCCATGGTTTTGCCCAAAGAGTCCAGCAAGAAATTGAGCAAATGGCAACGCTTTCATTGTCACTCGCCCAGAAACGTTATCTTGAAACCACCTGTCCTTTTTTCACACAAAACTATCTAAATTACCTGGAATCCTATACCTACAACCCAGAAGAGGTGACCCTGGGACAAAAGAAAGGCGTTTTTTTTTTAAAGGTTAAAGGCCCCTGGCTCAGAACCATCCTCTGGGAAGTCCCTTTGATGGCCATCATCAGTGAAACCTTTTTTTCCATGACCACTCCTGCCATTCTTTCCCGGGAAGAAATAAAAGCCCTAAACCTTTCAAAGACAGCCGCTCTGGCTGAACATCAGATTTTGTTTGCAGATTTTGGCACCCGCCGGAGATTTTCTTCAACCAACCACGAAATGCTGATCTCAGACATCACCCATGAAAGCCATACCCTCATGGGGACCAGCAATGTCCATTTTGCCCAAAAATTCAATCTGAGTCCCATTGGCACCCTGGCCCATGAATGGGTCATGTTCCATGGGGCTGTTGCGGGATACAAAAAAGCCAACCCCAAGGCCATGGATGCATGGATACAGGTTTTCAAAAAAGAGTTGGGAATTGCCCTGACAGATACCTATACCACAACCCAATTTTTATCCTCCTTTGACACCCGGCTTGCCAGGCATTTTGACGGCGTACGTCACGATTCCGGGGATCCCATTGCCTTTATCAACAACCTTGTCCGGCATTATGAAACCCTGGATATCAACCCCAAGACAAAAACCATTGTCTTCTCCGATAGCCTTAATATTCATCAAATCCTTGCCATTCACACCCAATGCAATGGAAAAATAAAAGATGCCTATGGGATCGGTACCCACCTGACCAATGATGTGGGGGTAACCCCATTGAACATGGTCATCAAGCTGTCCCAATGCCAGGTCTGCCCGGAAAGTCCCTGGCAGCAGACGGTCAAACTTTCCGATAACAGGGGAAAACAAACCGGAAATAAAAAAGAGCTGGACCACTGCAGAAAGCTATTAAATATCAAGGAAATATAAAATGGACGCGACTAAAAAAGGGGGAGAATTCATTGGAACAGATAGATGAAAAACCCGTCATCGCTGTCATTGATGATGAAGATAAGTGGTTGAATGTATATAAAAGAATGTTCAGGAGCAGCAACTATTCCATTGAACCCTATTCAGATCCACACCGGTTTTTGGATACGATTGCCAAATATCCAAACCGGTTTGCCGGAATCATTTGCGACATCAATATGCCCATCTTGAACGGCCATCTGGTTTTAGAAGCGGTAAAAAAGGATAAAAAGACCCGGGATATCCCATTTTTGATTGTTTCAGGCGTCCTGACACAAGATCAAAATCTATCCAAAATCCAGACAACGGCCTATATTTCAAAAATGGATGATAATCTTAGAACCAAAATATTTGAAGAATTGATAGAGGTTGTTGAACAATGGCCCAGGATAAAACAATATTTACACACCCAACATGTTGCAGAAGATGATATAGATTTCTTCTGTCAATTTTTTATTAACTACCAAACCTTCTTTACCGAAATCCTAAACTATATTCATCAAATGGAACAGGCCTGTGTAAATTCAGATGATAACGCCATGGCCCAAACCACAAAAAACTGCACGGCCTTTATGGATAAGATACACACCAAATGTATGGGAATCATTTCTCTGATACAGGAAAGCCAGGAAATAACAGGCTTTGCCAGGAAAATTTGTACCCGGGCAAGATCCAGTCTGAACATGATCCAATACTACCAGTTAATGTTTTCCGAAGAAACCGCATCCAACAAAGAATTTCAGGAATTCCTGAAAGAGTGCCGACAAAGCATTGGAAAAATTATCCTTGGAACGGAAGAAGAATATAATCTTAGAAAAGATTAGGAGAAAGTTCCGGAGCCCCCTTTCAAAAGTTTGGCTATCTGCTCCAGGCTTCCAATTGTGACACCTCAGCCTTAAGTCGGGTTAAAGATTCTGGGGTGTTGAACAATTTGCGACACAGTTCACATTTACTATGGGTGATGATATCCCGGGCCTTCATTCCGGTAAACGAGGCGATATTGGTGATACCCATGGTTCTGATAAGATGGTACAACCGGTTTGTTTCCGTTTTGGCAAACAGCTGTTCCATTGTTTGGTTGTTCAAATTCCCCAGGTGAAAAAACTGGGTTTTAGAAAAATGGTTCCCGGCGTCACAACAGGCGAACATATCTAAGTCCGGCGTCAGATAGGGGTTCATATCACAGCAGTTTGCCTGGTAATCGGTGAGGATGACTCTTTGTTTAAACCCGGCGGCACGGCCAGCATAGATGACAGGTTCTGGGAAAAACAAAAGGCCATGATCCCGTAAAAACTGCTCTTTGGGATCATCCTCCAGGGAAAAATCAGTCACAAATGAAATATAATAATTTAACCCGATCTTCTGGCAACTGCGGGCTGCATTCAACACATTGTTCTGGTTAACATGCTCCTGATGCCACCGTGAGAAGCTCAATCTCAATTGACAAAGCCCGTTTTTTTTCAATTCTGACACAACGGCGTCCGAGGCGACTTCTGTCTTTGCCCAGAAACTATTGGTCACAATCCGGGTGTAGATGTTACGTTGTCTGCACAATTTAACCAGAGCTGTAATTTCATTAATATACAGGAAGGGTTCACCTGCCGAAAAGCTGATTCCGCCAACACCCGCCCGGGCCATTTCGCCAATAATTTCCTTTGCTTTGAGATGATCCATTTTTCTACCAGCAGGAATCTCTTCCCCGGCAACGCAGTGGGTGCACCGGATATTACACCGGGTTGAGTATCCAAAAGCTAATTTTCGCATCTGTTAAACCCGCTGCTCTTTTATCCAGGATTCAAAATCAAGGGGAATTAACTTCGATGGGGGCGGGTCCGGATTTTGGGGCAAGGGAAGTGTGTCTTGGGTTTGTTTTTCAAACCGGCTACCCCTGAGAAGGGCTTTTATTTCACCCATTTCATTGAGAAGTTGTGACATCTTTTCTTCAACGGCAGACAAGCGTTCCTGAAGATCTGCCGGATACTCCCCGCTGGCCTCCCCTGCCGGGTCTTTGCACGGTCTCTGCTGGCCCGATTTCTGCTGGTCCGATCTCTGCGGATCCGGTCTCTGCGGATCCGGTCTCTGCTGGCCCGGCCCTTCTGGTCCAGTATGCCGAGCCTTTTTGGGGGACGAAAGAAAGTCCAGACACTGATCCCAGAACAATTCCATGGGCATATCTGCCTTGCCCTGGTTGTCGTTTGACAGCTTCAGGGCAATGGAACGGATACACCGGGAGGCATCGGTATCGGGGAAAAGCATGAAAAAAGGAATCTGGGAGACCACGGAAATAGGAACATTATGATCCTGGGCCACAATTCCCAAGGGAGAAATCTTCAGGTCAAGAAACTTATGGACGGTTTCCTTGAGCCTGGCATAAGCCTTTTTAGCAGCACTAGCTGTTTTTACATGGTTGATCACCACCTTTATCCGGGGAAGTCCCTTGTTTTTTGACAACACCTTTAACAGAGAATAGGCATCTGTGAGGGAGGTGGGTTCCGGGGTGGCCACCAGGATCATTTCATGGGAGGCTCGGCAAAAGGACAACACCTGGGAGGAGATTCCGGCCGAGGTATCCAGAATAAAATAATCATAGGAAGATAATGCCAGAAAAGAACGGATCAGACGTTTGGACTCTGCCGCTGTTAGGTCCGCGATCTTTTCAACCCCGGAACTGCCGGGAATGATATCAATGCCCTGGAAATCTTTGATCATGATTTCACCCAGGGACAATTCGCCGCTGATCACCTCTTCCAACCCGTACTCGGGAAATAAACCCGTCATGATATTCACATTGGCAAGACCTAAGTCAGCATCAAAAAGACAGACCCGATGACCTGCGGCAGCAAGTGCCAGGGACAGATTCAGGCTGATACTGGTTTTACCCACCCCGCCTTTTCCACTTGCAATGGTGATCACTTTTGCCATAATTATTCTACCCTGTCCTTGGGTAAAGCCATGATCTGCAACTGGGTTGGATCATTTTTCAATGAAAACTCAATGGCGGTGCAATCAGACTCCCTTGTTAATCGTTCATGGGATTGGGCCACAAAAGTTTGAAACAGATCGGCCCTATCCCCTTTTGCCGGATACCTTAAAAGTTGTCTGAGCCATTCATAGCGTTTGTAAAGGGATGCAATGGCGTATTCCTGCCTTTTAGGATCGGTGATGGTGACACAAAAACTTAACAACAGGGACAGGTTAACCGGTTTTTGAATCTCATTTTTCAGAGCCCAGGCCTCTTCATAGAGCATTTTATAAAACCAGGTAAATCCCGAAAAATGGATAAACAATGGTTTAAATCGATACTGGGGAAATTGGTTGTTCAAGTTACGGATAAAAACAAGATTATCGGGATCCGTAATACCGCACACAAGGGTCTTGCCTTTAAAGATAAGGGGAATGACCCTGTGCTCCCGGGCCATCTCTTTGTTTATAATCAACGAAAGGGCTTGCCTGGCCGCCGCATCAAAAATAATATCGCTGATGGAACGAAAGGGAATGTAAAACAGATCAAAGACAATTTGCTGGAGCTTAGGTTTGGATATCAGCTTTTCTTCCAACAAAAGGCTCATAAACGGGATATTCATTTCAATGGACCGATTCCAGGTTTTTTCAACCGAAGATTTGGGCAAAATCTGTTCTATAATCAAAAAATCCTGAAGGGTAATGAGCTTTCCATGTTTCTCCAGGACACAATAATTATCCGTGGGAGTGATCAGATTCAAATCACACAGGATCATACCAAACAACCGGCTTTTGTTTGAACTAGGAGATTCGCGTCTTTTTTTCTGGATTAAAAGAACCCGTTGAACATCTTCGGGGTTCACAAGCCCCTCATCCACCAATAATGCGCCTATTTTTCGGCGGGGTTGACCCTTGGATTCCATTAAATTCATGAATCAGACCCATTGGCGGCCACGGGCAGATAAACACAAAAACAGGTGCCGACCCCTTGTTTGCTGTCACAGGTGATCCGGCCACCCAGTTCCTTGACAATGGAATGCACAATGGCCAGACCCAGTCCTGAATTTTTTCCACTTTTTGAGCTGTTATAAGGCTCAAACAAGCGTTCCTTTATGCCGGAGGCAATGCCGGGACCATTGTCCTGGATACGGATTTCAATGCTACCGGGTAGTTGTTTCTTCTCATCAATCAAGATTTTTGCAGACCCTTGCAAAAACCGAGTCTGGATATCAATTTTCCCCCCGCTTTCCATGGCCTCCGCCGCATTTTTTACCAAATTAATCAGTACCTGCTTTAATCCATTTCCATCAGTTTTAATCTCCGGAATTGCAGGGTCAATCTGAAGATCGGCCTGGATCTGCCGGGGTAGCAGAATCGATTTTTTTAACACCTCCAAAATTCTCGTGCAGAGCCGGTTAATATCGATGTACTCAAATCCGCCAATCTTTGGTTTGGAAAAACTGGATAACCCCTCAATCAGAGTGGAAACACGAAGAATCTCTTCTCCGACAACGGATAATTCTTCCTGGGCCGGGTGTTTATCCGGCAATTTCAGACTCAGGGTTTCCAAATAATTTTTGATGATAGAAATGGGATTGTTTATTTCATGGATGACCTTATCGGTCAGGGTGGTATAGGCTTCCATTTTTTTGTCATTCATATCGGCGGCATATTCCTGGTGAAACAAAATATTCTGGATACACATGCCTGCCTGCTTTGAGAAAAGCGTTAACAGCCCTTTGTTGCGGTTCAAATTTTGGGCAAGATCGGGGTCAACCCCCAGAACCATTACCCCGATTCCCTTTCCTCTGGAAGCTATGGGAATACAATACCCCCCTTGGGTTTCCAGCAGTCGGATGATCTGGGTATCGGAAATCACCCCGGAAGAATCCATTGAGGATTGAAAGCGTGTCTGAATGGCTCCTTTTATCAGAGATTTCACAAACATGCTGGTCCGGTTGGACATGGGCAGTGCAATGCGCCGGACAATTTTATAATTTTTATCCGCAGGGTTGCAGTCTCCTGTCAGCATCTTTCTTTCCCGATCCAAAAGGAAGAAAAAGACCCGGGGTACATTAAACACAATGTTTAAGCCCTTTTGGACTATTTCCAATACATCAGGGATATCCTTTGCGGCCAATAGATTCTGGAGGGTGCCGTAAAAAAGGGACAAATCCTTCATTTCCAGGGCAATGGCCTGTTCAACCCCTCTGTCACGGCTGGGCTTAAGTTTAATCCCCAGACTGTTGACCATTTCTGCGACCTCCTCCTCAGCCTCGGAGAGGATCTGCCCAAGCCGATTTTCAGGAATATCGGTAAGGGGTAGAAGTATGGAGATCTCTTCCAAGGGTTCAGGCCCTGCAAGGATATTGGCCAGGTAAACGGTTTTTACATGGGCAAGCTCCTGGCCAATCTTGTCAATGGGCTCATTTATAAACAAGACCGCATCCGAGGTCAGGGGATTTAAGTTCCAACGACTGAAGAGCCAGGCTGATACCTGGGGGGTGTCCGCACCAAACAGATCCATCTCTCCATCGGTCATCTCTTGTTCGCAAACCGCTGTTTTCAAGAGGGCCTGGTACTGTTTTGGAAAGGTTTGCATCAGGGTAAGCCGGCCAATATCATGGAGAAGTCCGGCCAGAAAGAATTCCTCCGGGTCCAAAAAATTATTTTCCAGGGCTATTTTCCTGGCAATGATGCCGCATTTATAGGAATGATACCAGAACGGTATGATATCAAATTCCGGCAATTTTCCGGACAGGCTGAAAAAATGCATGGCAGAGGAGCTTATGGCCATATTTCGGATGGTATCCAGCCCCAGATAGACCACCGCGGTTTTGATGTTATTGACACCCTTTGGCAAATTTACATAGGGAGAACCGATAATCTGGAGCAGCTTTGAGGTAAGGGAAGGGTCCGTAGAAATAATCCGGGTCAGCTCGTCTATATCTGCCCGATCATCTCCACAGGCCTGAACCAGTTTCAGCATCACCTGGGGGAGCTGGGGAAGATGATGTGACTGCGTAAGTTTTTCAAAAACGTTTTTTAGCGCCATTACCCAACTCTGCCCTAAGAATAGTATAGAAAAATCAATATAGTTTTTCGCATTGTCTAGTATATGCTTCTCTATAGTTATTTTGCGCCTAGAAATCAACTCTTTTAGGAAATTTTAAAAATATAAATTAGGCCCCGCTATTTTATATTTCCTTGGGGTCACACAATTTATCCGATGAGACCGCAACCCGGCCGCATCCGCCACAGGTATATTTCAATTTCCCCAACTTTGGTTTACAGATATGCTTGGCATCCATGGAAGACTCTCCGCAATCTTCGCAGACATAGGCCTCTAAAAGTTGAACCGGATCGCATAAATGTCCCTGGTCCTTTGCCACTTTACCACAACTTTTGCACGTATGAAGTTCTGTCATGGGGCACCTCTCTTTTTATACGGATTATAATCGAGACTTTAGCACATGAACTTGATACAATATGGGGAACAATTAACCGAATGTCAACCTCAAGGAAACCCGCCATGTTTACCCATAACGACCTTCTGGAAATTGCCATAAAAATGGAAGAAAACGGAAAAGCTGCCTATGAAAAGGCCATCACCGAAATAAAAAACAAAGAATTAAAGGAGTTGCTCCTGTGGATGGCAAATGAGGAAGCCTGTCATCAAAAATGGTTCTTACAGCTAAAAGAGACCCGGCCCCAGGACCCAGAAGCAATTGATTTTGCACAAATACTGCCCGATGTTCTCCAGGAAATGATGGGTGAGAAAAGTCTTTCCTTAGATGAGGTGGATTTTTCAAGAATCACCCATAGCACCCAAATGCTTGAAACCTTTATTGAATTTGAAAACGACACTCTCTTTTTTTACGAATTTTTAGAAAGTTTTATTGAGGACAAGGACGCCTTAAGCGGTTTAAAAAAAATCATCCAGGAAGAAACAGCCCATGTAAACAAACTCAATGAAATGATCCAGGCACTTGCCGCACAATCCATTCCAGAAGAAAAACTTTCATTCTAAACACCCCATTGCTACCCCTGCGCCCGGGTTATTTCATGCTCGGTCTGCCAAGAGAAATAGTAAGTTTTTCTTGGCAGACCGAGCATTTTTTTCTCTCCTGGCTGTTGTTATTAAAAACAATGACTATATTGTTAGTCAAACCTAAAAAAAACAGCCACACAACCCCTTTTATTTTTTGGGAGGAAGAGAAGACCATGACACCCAATAGAAGTCCTCTTGCGCACTTAACCTTTGACAATCGGTTTGTCCAAACCCTGCCCCGGGATCCTGAAATCGCCAACACCCGACGTCAGGTAAGCCATTCCTGCTATTCCCGGGTAAATCCCACCCCCACCACAGCGCCCCGGCTGGTTGCCTTTTCCCGGGAAGCCGCCCGACTGTTGGATTTGGAAAAAAAGGAGTGCCAGTCGGACCTGTTTACCCGGGTTTTTTCCGGAAACCACCTGTTGCCGGGCATGGATCCCTTTGCCATGTGCTACGGGGGGCATCAGTTCGGCAATTGGGCCGGGCAGTTGGGAGATGGCCGGGCCATTAATCTCGGAGAAATTATCAACCGGCAAAAGGATCGCTGGATGTTACAGCTAAAAGGGGCTGGCCCCACCCCCTATTCCAGAACGGCAGACGGTCTGGCAGTACTTCGTTCATCTGTTCGGGAATTTTTATGCAGTGAAGCCATGTTCCATCTGGGCGTGCCCACCACCCGGGCATTGAGTCTGACCCTGACAGGGGATCAGGTGGAGCGGGATATGTTCTATGATGGCCACCCTAAATTGGAGCCGGGTGCCGTGGTCTGCAGAATTTCTCCCTCGTTTACCCGGTTCGGCAATTTCCAGATTCTGGCCGCCCGCCGGGAAAATGACCTGTTAAAAACGCTCATGGACTACACCATTGAGACCGATTTTCCCCATTTTAAGCCTTTGGTCCACTTGAATTCCTATGAAGCCTGGTTCAGGGAGGTCTGTGAAAAGACCATGGACATGATTGTTCACTGGATGCGGGTGGGATTTGTCCACGGGGTGATGAATACGGATAATATGTCCATCCTGGGCCTGACAATTGATTATGGCCCCTATGGCTGGCTGGAAGACTACACTCCCAACTGGACCCCCAACACAACCGATGCAGCCGGTCGCCGCTACAGTTTTAAGAACCAGCCCCAAATCGCCCTGTGGAACCTGGGGCAGTTGGCCAACGCCATTCTTCCCGTGGTCAAACACGTGGAACCCCTCCAGAGCGCCCTGGATGATGCCATACAATACTTTCACCAGAACCAGGATGCCATGATGGCCCGAAAATTAGGATTTCGCCGCTTTGAATCTAAAACAGACCGCTCCCTCGTCACAGAATTACTTGCCATTCTTGAATCAGTAGAAACCGATTACACCCTTTTTTTTAGGGGACTTTCCCTGGACACAACCCACAACCCAAAAGAAAACAAGGTGCCGCCGTTTATGGAAAAGGCTATTTATGCACCGGATCAAATCACAGCGGCCTACGTCAACCGACTCAACACCTGGATTGCGGCCTATGGCCAAAGAGTTCTCCAGGACAAGATTTCCCATCAAAAGAGAAAAGAACAAATGGACCGGACAAATCCCAAATATGTTCTGCGAAATTGGCTGGCCCAAATTGCCATCGACCAGGCGGAAAAAAATGATTTTTCAGGCGTTTGGAATTTATTGGAAGTGATGAGATGCCCCTATGATGAACAGCCGGACAAAGAAAACTTTGCTTTAAAAAGGCCGGAATGGGCCCGACACAAACCCGGATGTTCCATGCTGTCCTGTAGTTCCTGATTCTGTGGTTTCTGATCCTATGGTTTCTGGTCCTGTGGTTCCTGATCCTGATTTTGTCTGGTCGGATTGTCCAATCAGGCAAAATCAGGATTCATCCAAAACCCGTCGGACCTCCAGGGCCAGGTCATTGAAGTCCACAGGCTTCAATAGAAAACACTTAAACCCATTCTGATTTGCAATTTCTTCGGAAAGACCCGCATGAAACCCCGTGCAGATAATCAAGGGAATATCCGGGCGGACCGACAGCATCTCCATTGCCATGGCATCACCGGACATCCCGGGCATGGCCATGTCAGTAATCACCAGGTCATATATCTGCGGGCTGTGTTTAAATCGTTTTAAGGCCTCCTGGCTATTGGCCTCGGTGGTGACCCGGTACCCAAGTGAATTCAATCTGGTTTTGGCCACATCCAACAACATGATCTCATCGTCCACTATCAAAATATGTTCCGTACCCCGGGGAGAGATCTCCCTTACAAAAGGTTCCACAGGTATCGGATCATTTTCACTAACAGGCAGGAATACATCAAAACAGGACCCTTTTCCCGGCTCACTTTTTACCTTTATATCTCCGCCATGGCTTTTTACAATCCCTTGGACAACCGCAAGTCCCATTCCGGTTCCCTGACCTTTTTCCTTTGTGGTGAAAAAGGGCTCAAAAATACGTTCTGCCACCCGGGGGAGCATCCCCTCACCCGTGTCGGAAACCTTCAGGTTCAGGTAGAATCCTTGTTTTAAATTGGGCTTTTCCTCTTCTTTTTCAAGAAAAATCTCTTCCAGGGAAACCATGATCACGCCGTTGGCGTCTTTTATGGACTGGCTGGCATTGGTACACAGATTCATTATCACCTGGTGGATTTGTGTGGAATCCCCCATGACGCAGGATTTACACCGGATATCTTCTTGCATCTCAATGGTCCTGGGCAGGGATGCCCGGAGCAATTTCAAGGCCTCACTGACAATAAGGTTAACTTGTATGGGCTTGATTTCCCTATCCGACTGACGACTGAAGGTCAGTATCTGTTTGATCAGATCCCGGGCTCTCATGGAAGCTCCCATCACCTTTTCCAGATTGGCCGCCTGCTTTGAACCCTCAACGGCCGCAAACAGGGCAAGCTCCGTATAGCCCATGATGGCACCCAAAATATTATTAAAATCATGGGCAATCCCCCCTGCCATGGTACCCACAGACCGGAGCCGTTCGGACTCAGCAACCTTCTGCTCTATGAGTTTCTCTTTTTCCAAGCGGTCCTGCATGGCAGAAAACAGCATGGCATTTTCAATGGCAATTGCGGCATGGTGGGAAAAAACACTCAGGAGCAATGCATCCTCTTCCCCGAAACAGGCATCATTTTTCTTGTTGATCACTTCCAATACACCAATGAGTTTTCGTTTTGACTTCATGGGAACACACAGAAGGGTTTTGGTTTGCATCCCGGTCAGGGAATCAATTTTTGAATAAAATCGAGAATCAAGTTCCGTATCCGGCACCAGGACATATTGCTCATTTTTCGCCACCCAGCCGGCAATGCCCTCCCCGGAGGGAATCCGGATATCTTCAAGGGTTTCGGCATTGGGACCCGTGGGAACGCTGAAGACCAGTTCGTTGGTCTTTTCATCCAGCAACATCAGGGTGCTGGCCATTGAATCGGTGACAAGATTGGCATATTTCATGATAAGAGAAAGGACATCCACAAGATCAATGGTAGAATTAATGATAAACCCCACTTCAATTGCCATGGCCAGTTTGTCGCTGTCCAACAGACTTAAATCCATTGCCCGTTTGTTCTGTATCTCAAGGGCAGGAGCCAGATCTTCCTGGGTAACAAATCCTTTTTTCACAAGGACCTGCCCCAGCATGGGAATCCTATGGCAACTCTTTCGGCCCTTGGAAATAAGTTCGGTCCGGTCGACATGTGTTTCAGGCAGGACCTTTTCAAAAAAAAGCTGTTGAAACTCCAATGATTCTTCCAACTGCTCCCTGGAAATGATGCCCATGCTGACAAGAAGATCACCCAGAAGGTGTGAATTTATGTTCATCCCTGTCCCCCTGATGGATTTATAAATAGGTGGCTTGAGTATCCACATAAAAAAGGGACTACGTCAAGGAAAGACTACAAAAGGCAGCAATTCTCGGTAAGCTAAGGCTGATGGTACCGTACGCATTTAAGGTTTAATAGCAGGCCTATTTGGCCTTTGATGCAACGCAGTAGATGGGCCCAAAGGCAAGTAAAAAAAGTTTTGGTTACAATTTTAATCATAAACCCGGCAGGCCAATGGGGTGATGGCACTGCTCGCATCTCAATCGATCATCCGTATCGATTGAAAAACGGGAAATGGCCTGTTCTTTCTCTCCTGACGCCCAGGCCATTTACACCGCTCCGACCTGCCCCCCATTGACCTGCCTAGTAACCTCAAAGGGACAAACCCTTATATGATTTTTATTGGCATAGAAATTAATCAAAAGGACATCCGATCATTATTGACACTCCATGCGTTATTCGTTACTAAATCATCATTAATCTTGTGTCTCAACTAACATCTAAATATCTAAAATTTGAGGCAAAGAAACTTGAATGAATAGCTTCAATTAAATCGTTTGACGATTTACACTTAAAAAAGAGGTCAAACATGACTGATAATCCGCATTATAATAAATTAGCAAAGGTTTTGGACACACTCCCCAACGGTTTTCCTGCAACCGAAACAGGGGTTGAAATTAAGATTTTGAAAATGATATTTACACCTGAAGAAGCTGATTTATTCTGTGACTTAAGGCTGACATTTGAAACACCTCAAGAGGTTGCAGAACGAACTGGACGATCTGTTGAAGGTCTGGCAGAACAACTTGAAACCATGTGGAATAAAGGACAATTGTTCGGTGTTGATTTTGGAGAAGTCAAAGTTTTTAAAATGCTACCTTGGATTTTTGGTATATACGAGTTCCAGGTAAAACGATTAGACAAAGAATTAGCATCGTTATGTGAAGAATATTTTCCATTTTTTGGGAAACAATTTTTTAAGCATACACCACATCTTATGCAAGTGATCCCCATTGAAAAAGAGGTTGAAAATAATCAGGCAACCCTTCCTTATGAACAAGTTTCAACAATTATAGAAAATGGTCAGTCTTTTGCTGTAAATGAATGCATATGCAAAAAAGAGAAAAAGCTTCTGGAGAATCCTTGCGACAAACCGCTTGAAGTCTGTATGGCAATTGCCCCGGTCCCAGGTGTTTTTGAGAGTAACCATCCTTGGGGTGGAAGAGCGATCACAAAAGATGAAGCCTATACAGTTCTTGAAAAATCGGAAGAAGCAGGGCTTGTACATTTAAGCGGTAATATTCAAAATGGTCAGTATTATATTTGCAATTGCTGCGGATGTTGCTGTGGTGTACTTAAATCTGTAAATGAATTTGGTTTTTCCGAAGGCGTCAACTCCCATTTTTATGCCATGATAGATGAAAAGTCATGCTCGGGTTGCGGAATTTGTTCTGATGAAAGGTGTCAGGTCAATGCTATAAAAGAAAATGAAGAGACTTACAGCATTATGCCGGATAAATGCATTGGTTGCGGACTTTGTATCAGCACTTGTCCGGAAGAAGCCATAGTTCTAAAACGAAAAGAAGAAAAAGATTGGTGGTACCGCCTGCTGATGAAAATGAGTGGTTTAAGCATCGAGCCGCAATAAGAGGGGTAGATTATTCAGCCCATGAATAGAACCCGTATATACAGAGGATACCAGGTGGATTTCTAATTGCAAAAACAGCAGGACTATAGCCCAAAAGTCTTCTCCTAGCTCACATTGTTTTTATATATAGAAAGGAATTTGAAAAATATTGTTTGACGCTATCTCAGGTCCCAGTTTATAAGCCTTATGAGGTCATAGACGTATCCCCTATATACAAGTCTGATTCTGGGTGGTATGGCTTAGTCATCTTAAATCTTGTCCTAAATTGGAGGCTCTAATGGCACTGAGAAAATGTTCTGAATGCGGGGAAAAAGTATCTAACAAAGCGGAAATATGCCCAGATTGTGGGAAGCCTACCAAATTCGAAAAAAAACAAAGGGACGTGGG
>JAFLJU010000239.1 GCA_022712835.1 Desulfobacteraceae bacterium | reverse complement strand
CGGGGTGTTTGCTTCACCATTGGCATAGAGTTGCTGCTGGCCACGGATATTCGGGTGGTTTCAAGTGATACTCGGTTTGGCCAGATTGAAATAAAACGGGGGATCTATCCGGTTGGGGGTGCCACCGTTCGCCTGATGCAGGAAATCGGCTGGGGCAATGCCATGCGGTATCTGTTAACCGCCGATGAAATCCTTGCCGGGGACGCCTGGCGAATGGGTCTTGTCCAGGAGGTAACGGAACCTGGAAAAGAGTTTGAAAGCGCCTTGAAAATTGCCCAGACTATTGCAAAACAATCTCCTCTGGGCGTCCAGGCAACGCTGAAATCCGGTCGAACGGCAAGATTAGAAGGGGATCAGGCCGCCATTGAACGATTGCTGCCGGATCTGATGCCCATCATGCAAAGCGAAGATTTTAAGGAAGGGATCCAGTCTTTTCTTGAAAGAAGGGACGCAAAATTCAAAGGAATTTAGAATTTTTCCACCAGGGAGTACCCTGGAACTGTCTCTCCTGGGTGGCCATCCAAAGGGTTTTGTTCCGGGGCTCTGAAATCTTGCGATTCAATTGTCATCGGGTGTTATTCCAAGAGGTTTTAAGGATGTTGTCAATACCAGGGCTGTGGTGCATAAAACTGCCAAAATCCAAAAAACTATTTTGTAACTGGCGGTGAGATCAAATATGTACCCTGCCATAAAAGGGCCGATGGCCCCTCCGATGGTGCTGCTGAATATGACAATCCCGAATAGAAGCCCATGGGATTTTGTTCCGAAAAATTTAGCAACCAAAGGGGAGAGCAAAGAGAAAAATCCTCCGTGGGCAAATCCGTATACGGCAGCAAATAGATAAAACATCCATAACGCGTTGACTAACTGCAACCAGACCAGGGATGATAATAAACACACAAGGCAGATCAGCAAAGCTGATTTTTCTCCCATTTTATCGGCGGCTCCTCCCATCAAAAATCGGCCCGCAATACTGGTTCCGCCAATGGTTGCTAAAATTCCAGCGGCAACCCCCCGGGGGATGCCCAAATCAATGGCATGCTGCACAATATGCATGAGAATGGTATACACACAGAAAAGAACCATGAAATAGATGAAACAAATCGTCCAAAATTGCCGGGTGGCAAGGGCTTGCCTAAAGGTTAACCCTTCTTCGGGTTTGCTCTGCGTTTCCGGTGTTTCGCAAAGTTCATTGTCAATGAATTGTCCTTTTTGGATGGGATCACGAACCAAAAACTGGGCGAGAAAGAAAACACAGGTAAAAATAAGAAAAGCCAATACCACGAAGGCGGTTCGCCACCCATAATGGTGGATAAGCCAGGTGATAAAAAATGGCATGGTGAACATGCCGACCCCTGTTCCGACTTTAATGATACCGCTCATCATTCCCCGTTTTTTCTTAAACCACCTGGACACAGTGGACAAAGGGATTACATCGATGCCGCCAAGGCCGACAGCGGCGATCATCCCATAGAACAGATACAGCTGCCAGACAGAATTTAGTGTTGCCATGAGAAGAAACCCAAGACCCAGGAAGAAAGCACACCCGCTCATGATGATTCTGGGTCCGAATCTGTCATTGAAATTTCCCAGAAGAATACTGGCAGACCCATGCACCAGAAAACCCAATGATGCCGCACCTGAAATGGTGGCCCTTGACCATCCAAACTCCTGGATCAATGGGTCAAAAAAAACGCCGAAACTATTACTGACCCCCCACACAACAGCCTGTATGAAAAAACCGGCAACGATAATGGTATAGCCGTAAAAAAAAGGAATGACTTTAATATTTGTCAACACAATACGCTCGCAGTTTCATAGGAATAATCCTGTATGATAATAGGTTCTAAACACTCCTTATCTAACCTTGTTTTACAAAAAGTTCAAATGGGAATGATGGGGGGGAGCTGATTTTTCCCCTGGGTTTAATTTACAGGGAGCTTATTTTATGCGATTGTATGGGAAGATTAGAAAAAAAATCGGGTAATGTGAATTAAAATCTTGGAGGAAATAATGATCACCATTGGGGGAAGAGCTCATACAATTGATGAGATCAGGCAGGTTTGCGAACTGAATTATCCCTTTGTTGAGATTAATATGGATGACCCCGTTAAGATAGAATCTCAATTGGATTCATTGTTGGCACTGAAGGAAAAATATGGTATTCAATATCTTGCCCACTATCCCAACGAAGGAAACCCAGCGGATTTAAAAAACCTTGAAGAGGTGTTTGTTCCAAAGGTGAAACAATTGATTGAGTTTTCGCCACTGCTTGAAATAAAAAAGGGGACCATCCATTTCTGGATGGACAAACGATGGGCGTCGGAAAAGGTGATATCTGAAAAAATTTCCATGCTATCCCAATTGGTGGATCATTCAGTCAGATTCAACCTGCAATTGTGTCTTGAAAATTTAACGTCCCGACATGACAGTTTTGCCCGCTATTTTAAAGAGATACCAAATCTGAAAATGACAATGGATATTGGGCACGGACAATTATTGAGCAAAGAGAACACGGCTTTTGGGTTCATGGCCCATGTGTTTGAGAAAATTGAACACGTCCATGTCCATGATAACCTTGGGGGGACCGGGGTAGAGGATGATCTCCACCTTCCCCTGGGCCAGGGAATTGTGGATTATCCAAAAATTTTATCGATTCTTGCCCAAAAAGGATACGATTCTACCATCACCATGGAGGTAAAACCCGACCAGATGGCAGGAACTAAAAAATGCATGGACCCATACATTCAACAATGACATTTCTTAGGTTTTTCCGATATATTGTTCTCCAGGGTGCTGACCGGAGCCCATTGGGAGAACTTGTGTCTGATCTATGCTTGAGATATACATAAGTATATAATAGAGAATCAATAGCGAGAATTATTGAACCATTTAAAAAAAGAGGTGTTCTATGAAAGTGTTTAAAATGTTTTTAGCAATACTGATTTTGGCAAGCTGTTTTTCCGGGCTTGCAGTGGCAGACAACTATTCAAAGACTATCTCGGTATTCAAAAAATCCGAGGCCGTGCAGCCGTTTTTCAAAAATTGTTATGGGTATGCCGTTTTCCCCACCATTGGAAAAGCCGGCATCGGGATTGGGGGCGCCTACGGTAAGGGTCAGGTTTATCAAGGCGGCAAGGTCATGGGAACCACCTCTCTTACCAAACTGAGCATCGGTTTTCAACTGGGTGGCCAGGCATTCAGTCAGATAATCTTTTTCCAGGACAAGCGGGCCTATGGGGAGTTTATTGGTGGTGAGTTTGAATTTGATGCCTCTGCCTCTGCCATGGTCATTACTGCCGGGGTACAGGCAAAGGCCGGGACGGAAGGGGCGACGGGTAGTGCCACTGCAGGGCCAGCCACCGGGGCCCAGGCAAAAACAAGTTATCACAAGGGAATGGCTGTTTTTGTTCATGCAAAGGGTGGTTTGATGTATGAAGCCGCCATTGGCGGACAAAAATTTAGATTTAAAGCCAAATAATTAGGACCCCACAATCCTTAGGTTGCGGGGTTATAAAAATCCGGCTTTTTTCATATCGCCCACAATGAGTCCGGTGGTCTCTTTCACCAGTCTTTTTCTGGAATCCGGGTTGACGCTCCGGGTTGCTCCGGCCCAGACCATTTTCTTTGTTTTTACTGAAAAAACAGTGACTTCAAGCCGGACAACGGTATTGGTTACCGTATAGCCGGGGGTGACGACTCTATTGTAGGAAACGGCATAATAGTCGTACATGCCATGACCAAAGCCCATCATGGGCTCATAGGATACCCTGGGGGGGATATATTTTTCTTCTTTTCCCACCCCTTTGAGGGTGGCAATCAGCACGGCATCGGCATTGGTTTTCTGGACAGCGGCAATTATTTCTACCTTTTCATCATAATCTGAAGGGTTGGGCATGAGAGAATATCCGGTGACGGCCTGATGTTTTCCCTTTTCGAGGGCCATTACAACACTATCCTCGTAAAGACGGCGGTCCAGATCATTTTTAAATACCCCGAGAACCAGAATTTTCCCCAGGGGCTTGTCTTGAAAGGCTGGCTCATGCCAGGATTGAACCAATTTGCTTGAGGAACATCCCCCCAAGGTGAATATCCCAAAAATCAGTATCAGTAAAACCGACAGTCTTTTCTTATTGAAACACATCATTTCCCATCCTGTTGTAGATTGATTAGGAGCCCTGGGTGGCCTTTGGGGCTATTTCCTGGGCGGCCTTTTCTTCTGTTTCGTCTAACCAGCCGCCACCCAGAGATTTATACAGTTTTACATAGGCATTGAAATAATTTCGTTTTAGTTCTGAACGTTCCAATTGGGCACTGAACAGTGTCCGCTCTGAATCCAATGCTTCCAGGTAACTGCTGACCCCTTTATCATAGCGTTCAAAGGAGAGAATATTGGCATTTTGAGCCGCCGCTACTTTCTGTTCAATCGCCTTTTGTTCCCTTTGATAGGTTTCTATGTCAATCAGGGCATCTTCTACTTCTGAAAAGGCCGTTAGTACGATATTCTCATAGGTGTATAGCGCCTGTTTTGTTTTTTCGGTTTCAATGTCTACTTTTCGTTTGCTCTTGTCAAAATCAAAGAGAGGGCTGACAAGGCCCGCACCCACGGACCAGATGCCACCGCTGGTGGTAATGGAACCTAAATCACTGCTTGCTACCCCGAGAAGGCCGGTTAAGCTGATGGCGGGAAACCGTTCGGCAACGGCGATACCAATTTGTTCGTTCTGGGCTTTGAGCAGGGCCATGGCCTCACCGATTTCAGGTCTTCGCTCAAGTAGTTGGGAGGGGAGAAAACCGGGGACAAATGGCGGAATACTTTGCAGATCCAAAGGCTGGCCGCTTTGGATCTCTTGGGGGAGTTGACCCATGAGAATACCCAGGGCATTCTCCGCATTGCCGATGGCGCGTTCATATTTGGGAATGGATCCGGCTGCGATGGCACTTTGAATCTGGGCCTGGTTGACATCAATTTCAGGAATGATGCCTTTGTCAAACCGCATCTGAATGATCCCAAGGCTTTTAGTTCTCGAAACAAGGGTTTCCCTGGAAATTTTTAAGCGTTGGTGATAATCCAGCAACAGATAATAGGTGCTGACCACATCGGTGATCAAACCGATTTGAATGGTTCGAATACCATATTCAGATGCCAGAAGTCTGGCTCTAGCCGATTCAGTGGACCGCTTGAATTTTCCCAAGAAATCCAGTTCCCAGCTCAGCATGGGGGCGATGTAGACGTTACCTGTGGTAACCGTTGAGCGGGAACCGCCATAATTCCCCGTGGTCCCCCCTCCTTGGAGGCCAATGGCAGGATATTCGTCTGCTTTATAATAACCAAGCTCTGCCCGGGCCTGCTCAATACGGCTCAGGGCAATCTTTACATTTCTATTGTTTTCAAGGGCGGTATTGACCAGCTTGAAGAGAATGGGATCATCAAATAGTTCCCACCATTTCAGGTCGCTTTTGGTGTTTGCCTCTTGTTTTGGCGTATGGGCAAATGTATCCGGTGTCTCAACCTTAGGTGGGGTAAAATCTGGACCCACAGTGGTACAGCCTTGAAAAAACAAAGGAATAAGAAGGACTAGTCCAATAATTGCCGGTGAATATTTTCCAAATTTCATTATTTATTCCTCTTTTTTAGTGCTCATATTTAATTCTCTCTTTTTCTCATACCCGGCGATTTTACCAATAAAAATAAACAGCATGGGGTAGAAAACCAGGCCCAGAATGGTTGCCAGGGCCATCCCCCCCAAAAGGGACATTCCCATTACCTTTCTGGCTTCGGCACCGGCACCGGTGGCAATCACCAGGGGTAAAATGCCCAGGATAAAGGAAAAGGCTGTCATGAGAATCGGTCGGAACCGCAGTCTGGCCGCCTCAAGGGCGGAATCGTATAGGGACAGGCCCTCATTAAATTTTTCATTGGCATACTCAACAATGAGGATGGCATTTTTGGCGGCCATACCAATGAGCATCACCAGAGAAATCTGGGCAAATATATTGTTTTCATAGGCCAGATCGAATTGACGGGCCACAAGGACTGCCAGCAATGCACCAAAAATTGCAAAGGGAGTTCCCAGAAGGATGCTGAAGGGAAGTGACCAGCTTTCATATTGAGCTGCCAGAATCAGAAAGACAAAGAGGAGGGAAAAGACAAACACCATTGACCCGGAACCTGCCGCCTCTTTTTCCTGGTAGGACATATTGCTCCAGGAGTAGGTCATATCATCGGGAAGTATATCCGCTGCCACCTCTTCCAGGGCGGTCAGGGCCTGGTCCGATGTATACCCCTTGGCCGGGCTGCCGCTTATTTCCGTTGCCCTGAGCAGATTAAACCGGTTGGTGTAGTCTGCGCCAAAAACTTCACGGACCTTTATAAAAGCTGAAAGGGGCACGCTTTTCCCCTCCCCGTTTTTGATAAAAAACAGCCCAATTTTTTCTTCACTTTCGCGGTATTCCGGCTCTGCCTGGATATAGGCCTTGTAAAGCCTTCCAAATCGATTGAAGTCATTGACGTAGGCACCTCCCAGGAAAGCACCGATGGTGGTGTACATATCATTGAGGGAGATCCCTGCCTTCAGTGCCTTGTCCCGGTCAATTTCAATAAATTTCTGGGGAACACTGGGACGGAAGGTGGTATAGATCGCCCCGATTTCCGGTCTGCTCTGGGCGGCTTTAATAAAATTTCCGGCCTGCTCTCCCAGGTATGCCGGGGTGTTTCCCCCTTTGTCCTGGAGCATCATACTGAACCCCGAACCGCTGCCCAGACCCGGAATGGCCGGCGGACCAAAGGCAAATACCTGGGCCTCGTTCACCCCGAAGAAAAAATCACGGTTCAGTTCCCGAACCAGCTCCTTGACGGTTTTTTTACGCTGGTCCCAGTCTTTTAAGGAAAGAAATAAAAAGCCTGCATTGGGACTCATACTTCCGGAAAGCATACTGAATCCTGTGGCCGTGGTAACATATTCCACTTCCGGATATTTTTTGACCAGTTGTTCTACCTTTTTGGTGATGACATCCGAGCGTTGAAGGGATGCGGCATCGGGGAGCTGAACATTCACAAAGAGATATCCCATATCCTCTGCGGGCATAAACCCGCCGGGAAGTGTTTTTCCGACCATGCCCGTACCAACGGTGATGGCAACGATAAAAATAAGTCCCATAACGATTTTCCGGGCAAACATGTGTGCAAAGCCCATATAGGCGTTGGTTGAACGATCAAAGATTTTATTAAAGATTGAAAAAAACCATCCCAGGGGGCCTCTATAGGGAGTAGGGTGCTTGAGCAGCAGGCCGCAAAGGGCCGGACTCAGGGTCAGCGCATTGATGGATGAGAAGAGAACGGAAACGGCAATCGTGATGGCAAACTGCTGATATAGGCTGCCCGTGATCCCACCCATCATGGCCACGGGAACAAAAACCGCCACCAGCACAAGGGTGGTCGCAATGACAGGGGCGGTTACCTGTTTCATGGCAAGGTTGGTTGCCTCTTTGGCATCCATCCCCTTTGCCATGTTCACCTGAACCGCCTCCACCACCACAATGGCATCATCCACCACAATGCCGATGGCAAGCACCAGGCCGAGCAGGGAAAGGGTGTTGATGGTGAATCCCAGCAAAGGGAAGGCCATGAAGGCCCCGAGAAGGGAGACCGGTATGGCCAGGGTTGGGATTAGGGTGGCCCGCCAGTCCTGGATAAAAATAAAGACCACCAGAATAACCAGGGCCAGTGCTATGAAAAGGGTTTCTATGATTTCTTCAATGCCCTTAGTAATGGGCAGGGTGGCGTCTATGGACACATCATATCTGATGCCTTTTGGGAAAGATTTGGACAATTCGTCCATGGCGGTTTTGGCATCTTTGGCCAATTGGACGGCATTGGAACCCGGGGCCTGGTAAAGGCCGATGATGGCACAGGGTTTTTCATTCATCCGGGTAAAGGTATTATAGGATTCCACCCCCAATTCCACCCGGGCAAGATGCTTGACCTTAACCTGGGAGCCTGTTTCGGTGGTTCGGACAACAATGTCCCCGAATTCTTTTTCCGATTGCAATCGGTCGGGCAGGCGGACAGTGTAAGTGAATTCTGTTCCGGCAGGGGCTGGCTCCGCCCCGAATTTCCCACCGGGGACGATGACATTCTGAGCCCGGATGGCATCGATGATCTCCGGGACGGAGATGTCCATCTGGGCCAACCGGTCCGGCTTGATCCAGATGCGCATGGAATAATCACTGGCACCAATGACATCCACCCGGCCGATGCCCTTTATCCGGGACAGCACATCCTTGATATTGATGAGGGCATAGTTGTTTAAAAAAGTCTGGTCGTACTCGCCGGTTTCATCGGTTAAGGCCATGATCATGAGGATGTTGGGCAGGGATTTCTGGGTGGTAACCCCCATGCGGGCCACTTCTTCCGGCAGTTTGGCGGTTGCAGACGACACCTTGTTCTGGGCGAACACCGTGTTCATATCCGGATCGGTACCCACCTCAAAGGTGATGTCGATGGACATACTGCCGTCATTGGCATTGGTGGATTTCATGTAAATCATGTTATCCACCCCGTTGATCTGCTGCTCAAGGGGAGTGGCAACGGACTGCTCCACATTGATGGCATTGGCACCGGTGTATGTCGCCCGGACATTAACTATGGGCGGGGTGATGTTGGGGTATTGCTCCATGGGAAGGCCCTTGATGGACAAAGTTCCCACAATGGTGGTGATGATCGCAATAACAATGGCGACAATGGGCCGCCTGACAAAGAAGTTTCCCATGTGAATTATTGCCCGTCCTGTTTTATACGTTTGAATTGTGTTTCAACCGGCTTAACCACAATCCCGTCGGCAATTTTTTGGATCCCTTCAAAAATGACCCTCTCTCCGGATTTTATCCCTTCCCGGATCAGCCAGAGATTGTCAACCGTGGGACCCAGTTTTACCTTTCGTTCCTGTACTGTATTCTTTTCATCCACCACAAAGACCCGGTTTATTCCCTGGAGTTCGCTGACCGCTCTCTGGGGAACCAGGATGCCGTTTGTGGCGACGTCGATTTCGACCTTTACCTTGGCAAATTGCCCGGGTCTCAGCAGACCTTCCGGATTGGGAAATGAGGCCTGGACCAGTATGGCACCGGTCATGGGATCCACTTGACGGTCAATGAAGGTGGCTTTCCCTTTGTGGGCGTAAACGCTGTCATCTGCCAGGATCAGCTGAAATCCTCTCTCTTGTTTTTCTGCTGTTTTTCTCTGTTCAGGGGTTTCGGCTATAAATCTTCGGGCAGCGATCAAATATTGGGTTTCTGATAGAAAAAATTCCACCAGGATATAGTCGGTGTTGGAGACAGTATTTAAAATGACCGGATTGGGATCCCGGCCCACGAAATCACCGGCCTTGGCCTTGGTTTTTCCGATGATGCCGGTAATAGGGGAATAAATTTGGGTATAACCCATTTGAATCTCGACGGCCAGCAGATTGGCATTCGCCGCATCCAAACCACCCTGGGCTGCATCAAACTGAGCTTCTGCCGCATCCAGATCGCTTTGGCTAACGGCATTTTTAGCCGCCAGGGGCCGGTATCGATTCAGATCATTACGGGCTTTGGTGACATGGGTATTGGCTTCGGCCACAAGGCCCTTCTGGGCAGCCACCTGGGCTTGAAAGGGTTGGCGGTCAATGCTGTAAAGAAGGGTACCTTCTTTCACAACGGAGCCTTCCTTGAAATGAAGTGCTTCTAAAAACCCTTCAACCCGGGCGCGAATTGCAATGTCTTTTGCCCCGTATACCTGGCCCACATAGGTTTGATAAATCGGTACATTTTCTGCCTTTATTGTCAGCACATTCACTTCCGGAGGCGGGGGGGGCGGGGCAGCCACCTCTTCCTTTTGACAGGCTGAAATAAAGCAAAGGGCAAACAAAAACATCACCATTGTTCTAATCGTATATTTCATTCTTTTTACCATCCAGGTTAAACAAGTGGGCCAAAT
>JAFLJU010000602.1 GCA_022712835.1 Desulfobacteraceae bacterium | reverse complement strand
CAGTTCTGCCTGCATCGCCACACCTCCTTGCAAACCCTTGGCATTCTTTCCAGCACCATCAATCTCACGTTTCCAACGTCCCAACATGGTTGCGTTGACTCCGAGATTCCGGGCAGCCTCGGTAATCTGATATCCCTGCTCAGTGATCAGTTTAACCGCTTCCTCTTTAAATTCAGGGGGATAGTTCTTTCTGCTCTTTTTCATTTGACACCTCCGTAGGGATTATTAACCCACTCTTAGGAATGTGTCCACAAATATCGTACCACCTCAGTTTTGAACGGGCCAATGAAGGGACTATCTTTCTGGACGAAATCGGAGAATTGTCCTCTGAAGCGCAAATAAGACTGCTCCGGGTACTCCAGGAAAAAGAAATCGAACGGGTGGGCGGTACCGAAGTAATCCCGGTCAATATCCGGGTCATAGCAGCTACCCATCGGAATTTGGATCAGATGATGGCCGACGGTCGATTCCGGAGTGACCTCTATTTCAGACTGAAAGTGTTTCCTATCAACATTCCTCCCCTTCGCCACCGAATTTCGGATATACCCATATTAATTCAGCATTTTATTCAAAAAAAATGTCAGGAAATGAAATTGGAAAAAATTCCCTCCCTGGCCCCGGGGATACAGGATCAGCTTCTGGCTTACCAATGGCCGGGAAATGTCAGGGAATTGGAAAATGCCGTGGAGCGGGAACTGATTTTAAGCCGGGGAAATAGCCTATTGTTCAATCACATTAATGGCGTAAACAAAAAGGATACCCCCTCTCTTTTTAATGCCGAATTCAGCAACAAAACACCTGTCCAGGAAGAATCCATAAGCTTGAATCAGGCCATGGCCAAACATATCCACCAGGCATTGGTCAATGCAAGGGGTAGGGTGGAAGGAAAAGACGGTGCTGCCGAACGTCTGGGAATCAATCCGAGAACCCTGCGTAACAGAATGAAAAAACTGGGAGTGCCATTCGGAAGAGCAGTAAATAAAAAATTTATCTGATCATCATAAAAATTCGAAAACTTGCGGAAACGGACGGTCTTACCGATCTGCTCAATCACAGCAAAAGCAAAGATCGGCTGCCGATATTCTACGGTGATAGGCGCCATGGTGATTCTCAATCAAAGAATTGAAAAAAGAGAAAAATTGTGTCATTTTCCCTTTCATGGTCATGCCCTTTACCCAAAATGTGTTGCAGGTGATTCGCTCGATTCCCCAGGGGAAGGTACTTTCCTATGGGCGGGTGGCGGGCCTGGCCGGAAATAACCGGGGGGCCCGCCAGGTATCCCGGATCCTGCACAGCATGTCCGGAAAGCATGATCTTCCCTGGCACCGGGTGGTCAACTCAAAGGGGAAAATTTCCCTGCCCCGGGGCCGGGGTTATGAACTTCAACGGGCCTTGCTTGAGTCCGAAGGGGTTTGCTTTTCACCTTCCCATACCATTGATTTTACCACCTGTCTGTGGCAGCCCCTGGAGTCTATGGGGCCCGATGAAATGAATTGATTCGGAAAAATTGATTCTAAATATTATCTTAATTTTAAGTATTATCCGATTCTAAATATTATCGGGTTGTTCCCCGTTCTTTTCAATGGCCAGGCGCATTTCTTTTACTTTAGGGCCGTCTTTTTTCCAGATCCGGCATGAATCAATGAGGTATGCTTTCTCTTCCAGGTTTTCCAGGGAGACGGGCAGGGGGGCTTTTTCGGACCTTTTCTGGGTCAGCCAGCCATGGAAAATCTCCTGGCCCATGGCCACCACAAGAGTGCAAAGATGGGTACACCCCCTGTTACCGCCCATGAATTGCCGGATCCGGCTTGAAAATCCGGCTTTTATTTCAACCCCCACAAGCAGTTCGACCCGGTCAAGGGTACTAGGGCATTCTTCCATGGGAATGGTGATCATTTCGGCCTCGGCCCGGACAATGGTCAAGGGATCCGGGTCAATTAACAGGGTGACCACCATGTGGTGGACCGTTCCCGGTGCCCTTGCCTTGCCCGTGACATCAAATACGGGAATAAGCCGCTCATCTTTTAAAATTCCCTGGACCAACACCCCGGAGCCTTTGTGGGGATAGGTGGCAAGTAGGATATTTCGGGTATGTATTTGAGACCGTTCTTTGATCATCTCTTTGAGCATTTTTGGGGGCATTTTTTTGAGCCTATTCTTTGAGGATTGATAGGGTCCTTTTTAAAGGTTCTGATCTGGCAACCTATTTCATTTGGACGCTTTAATCAAATCTTTTTCCTTGACCCAGGGGACAAAACTATTTACCTTCCTTTTTTATCTAAGAGGAAAACCCCATGCAAGTTTCACGGTTTTATAAACATCCGGTGCCTGTTTTGATTTTTGGTGCCTTTATTATCAGCTTTTCCAGTGTTTTTGTGAAGACCTCCCAGGTTCCTGCCTTGGTCTCGGCTTTTTACCGGGTCTTTTTCGGTTGTCTTTTTTTGGTCGGGGCCTGTTGGATAAAAGGAGAGTTTCGGAAAAAGAGCCTGAAAAAAAATCTGCTGGCCATTCTTTGCGGTCTTGTGTTCAGTCTGGATCTTTTATGCTGGCATTTAAGCATTCACTATATCGGTCCCGGCCTTGCCACCATCCTGGGCAATTGTCAGGTGTTTGTGCTGGCAATTGTGGGATGGATGGTCTTTAAAGAACGGCTGGGCATCGGGTTTGTTTTTTCCGTCCCCCTGGTGTTCACAGGCCTTTTTATGGTGATTGGACTGGATTTGGATCTTTTGAGTTCCGATTATCGTTGGGGGATGCTGATGGGAGGGCTCACGGCGGTCTGGTATAGTATTTTTCTGTTGTTGATCCGATATATTCAGTCTAATGATACACAGTCACCTGATACACAAGGGGGTCCACGGGCAGATGGAACAGGCGGGTCAGTTTTTTATTACCAGGTGGTGATGACGGCAGGGTGTTCTTTTTTTTTAGGAGTTGCCATCCTTGGGTCAGGCCAATCCTTTGCTATACAAGGGACTGCCTCTTTGTTTTCTTTGCTGGGGCTGGGGTTTTTTTCCCAGGCCGTGGCCTGGGTGCTGATTTCCAATTCCCTGCCAGGGGTGCCCGCCTCCCGGGCCGGATTGATCCTGTTGCTCCAGCCTGCCCTTTCCTTTGTCTGGGATGTTTTTTTCTTTAACCGACAGACCGGGGGTGTCGAGTGGGCCGGAGTGGGGATGGTTCTGGTTGCCATCTATCTGGGAATGATGTCCAGAACGAAGAATTAGTACAAAAAATTAAATTAATACCAAAAATTAAATTAAGATAAAGGAGTCAACCATGGGTTGTCAATTGGACGAACAATTAATTAAACAAACCATTTCTTTTCACGGGGATTCATGCCCCGGGCTTGTCATTGGCATAAGGACCGCCGAGCTTGCTATCCCGAAACTTAAGATCCTTCCTTCCGCATCCATTGTCTGTGTGGTGGAAACCGATATGTGCGCGGTGGATGGAATTTCCTAAATTCTCCAAGCTGGTTATTCCATTCCTGCCAAACACCACGCCACGCTGGCCTGAGACTGTTGAAGCAGTAAAGAATATTTTGGAAACTTATGCTGGAGACGCTAGAAAATACGAGCGCATCGGTGAGTGGGCCGA
>JAFLJU010000067.1 GCA_022712835.1 Desulfobacteraceae bacterium | reverse complement strand
AGGGGGTCCCGTGGTATACCCCGCCTTTTTTAAAGATGCCATAATCTGTTCAAGGCTTTTGAACACATTCAGATAGGAGGCACCGATATTCTGTTTGCCCTGGTGATGGTTGTAGAACAGGATGGCAACCCGTTTGTCTTGATTGGGTTTTTGTTGAAGCGTTATCCAGTTTTTGAGCCGGGGAATGAGCCGGTCTATATTTTCAACCACAGGACGGCTTAAGAAGTAGGGTCTGCCGGTTTTAGGGTCCACTCTTTTTTCCTTGGCAGACAACACCGTGGGTTCAACCAATCCTGATATTTCCGGGACTGCCAGGGACCAGGCCACCTCAACGGTATCAATGCCCACAGGATTTTTGCGCCATTGGTCAATGCTGTCCTTGTACAGGCTGACCCCAGAGATAACCGGAACGTTAAGCTTGGACAACAACTTTCCCAATTCCGGGGTCAGGGCATTATGGAATTTAAAGGAAAAAGCCAGGATCATATTGACCCGGGAGGTGCCTTTTTCATCGAGCAAAAAAGAGGAAAGAATCTCTTGTTCTTTGCCAAAACAGGGCAACACATTGAACCCTTCCGATTCAAGGCGGCGGATTAAATAATCAATGGGTTCCTTTTGACCTGGGGTCAGAAAAGATGAAAAAAAACAAAACCCGATGGTTGGTCGTCGGGCATCAAACTCCGGCTGTCTTTTCTGCCAGGTAAGATAGGCGTCTACCTTTGTAAACAATCCTCCTGCATCGGGATGGTAAAGACCCAGGGCCGGTTTCTTTACCACCGGTTCATAGGCGATCCTCTTGTCCATGTGGCGGTGGGCCGCAAGGCGCAGCATGTTTTGAATATTTTTCACGGACAGATGCTGGTAATAAGCAGATATCTTCTCATCAAAGAGAAAGCCCTTTTTTTTCAAGGCCCCATCATCCAAGGAGCCCCGCAGGGCATAGATGATTTTTGATCCGGGATCAATCTGGGTAACAAAGGATGCAAGTTCCCGGCCCATAACATCCACCAAAATAATTTTGGCCCCATCAATATCGGCCCTTGCCTGTTCAGGGTGTCGGGTGATTTCATCGGCCGTGATCAGCTGAATGTTGACGGGCAGATCGATCTGTTCAACTGCCAGACCTGCCACACGGGAATTGGCGTCCAGAACCAAAAAGGCAATGTCCGCTGACATGGCTGGCAATGGCGCAAAGATTACCGGGTATGAAACCATGAATAAAAAAAAGCATAAAAAGCGCAGGGTCAGGTGTTTTAACTGCTTCACAGATACAATTTTCCTTTTGCAGATGGGATAGGGTGTACCCGGGGTTAATCCGGGATATAAATCATGGATCCGTTTTCAAGTTTATAGGCGGTGCCAAGGCGCTCTCCTCTGCCCTTGGCCTTTTCCCTGGTCATTTTAACGGCAGTGATTTTTCTTCCTTTTTTCTCGATGATCTCTATCTGCCCGTCGGCTGATTTTTTGATAAGGGTCAGTTCCGATGTCTGGGACAAAAGATCTTCCAGGTGATAGGCCCCAAACAATGCCATTAAAAGCCCCACAATAAAGACAAGGCCCAGGTCAAACAGATTGGCCACCCCGGACATGGGATCATTGTCGGATAAGCCTGTGTTTAGACTCTGTACAGACTTAAGATATCTCATGACCTGTTTCTCCCATGAGCAGCTGGGCCGCCAATTGTACATTTTTGATATCCTGCTCCACCCACCGGCGCTGGATGGTAAAATAGAAATAGGCCAGAAGCCCTAGGGCCATACCCACAACCGTTGTGGTAAAGGCCACCACAAGATTCTGGCTCAATTGAGTTAAATCCCCCTGACCCAGGGAGGCAAGCCCCGTGCCCATGGGAATTAGGGTGCCGATGAGGCCCAGGCCCGGCCCGATGCGAATCATCATTTTTAACCCGTCCAGGGAAGTGAGCATCCGGTGTTCGGTATCCCTGATCAGATTGAGTACCTGAACCGAAGCGGTCTTGCCCTTCATGGATTCAAGCCGGATTAAAATATTCACCACCCTAATGGGAAGGCTGTCCTTGTAATGACCGGAAAGGATTTTTCCCGGTAGGTTTTCTCCTTGTTTTTTGAGCTGGCTTCTTTGAATCCATAATTTGAAAAAAGTGCCGGAATATACCAGCATCCAGACAAAGAGGGCGGACAGAATCAACAATACCGGCAAGAATAGGGACGTGGCAATAATATAGATAAATGTTTTTAAGAAAGCTAGGATCTGCATAATTATTCTCTTTTAAAAGGATTGATAAAACCTAGGACAACAGCGCCAATACACAGGATGATCAGAACGATTATTTGCCGGGACATCTCAACCTCATTCCTGGATATCCGGTAAATTTTATCCAGGTCTGCAAACTGGGGGATCACGATGACGGACAAGCCAAAGTAAACGGCCAGAAAAAGCATCAACGCGCCCAGAAACGGCCTGACCGCGGCCGGTTCCCGGAGGAGTCCGGTAACGCAGAAGGCCACCCCAAGGCTGATAAGGATGAAGCCCGCATAGAGGGCCAAAAAAATCATGGGCTGGTCTGGATACAGGGCTCCCACAAAACTGCAGGACAGAAGAATGACAGAAAAACAGACCGGACAAGGCACCACCAGGGGAATCCACCCCCTGGTGGCTTGTTTTGAATTCCCGGAGTCTTTGAGTAGATGAATTCCCCACCCTGCCAAAAGGAGTGCCAGAAGAAAATGAAGGGTCATGCCGCTTTTGAAAAATGTCTGAACAAGATCCACATGCCCCATAAAATCCACCGTGGAAAGAATCAGGGCAGCAGCGGCAAAGACAATGGCATACCCTGCCATGAACACCAGTGTCGAAAGCCATCGCCGGATTTTGCCCGGTGCCTGGAGGAATACAACACCTAAGCCCCCGCCGCTTTTAAGGGCAAAAGCGGCAGAGGACAGCAACAGACCCAATATTAATGATTTGAGTTCCATTGTAAGTTAGTAATCATACCGCATGCCGACATAGAAATTTCTGCCGGGCATGGGGTAGCCTTTTACATAGGCATAATCCTTATCAAAGAGATTGTTGATACCGGTGTCCAGGGTCAGACCACCCCTGTTTTCAGTTGAAAACAAAACCTTGGACAGGGTGAAGTCGGCAACGGTAAAGTCGGTGGCTTTTATGTCCTGGTAGGGCCATCCGCTCTCATAATCTGTGATGGTTTTTTCCCCGTAATAGGCAAAATTCAATCGAGCGGTAAACCCATTAAAGTCAGAAAAGGATATGCCATAGGATGCCGTAAGATCAGAGGTTTCCAATAGATCTTTGCCCGTGGTCTTGTCTTCATAATCGGTCAGATAGGTGAATCCCACAAAGGGTCTTATTTCAATCTCCCATCCAAAATATTGGCCGATATCAAAACCGATATTTCCTTCAAAGCCTGAGATTTTTGCTTCACCCAGATTATCCCAGGAATTGTCACCATTGGCACGGGTTACCGATTCAATCTTATCCTTAAAATCCGTGGAAAAATAAGTCAGGGCACCGGCAAGGGACTGATAGAAAAAATCAACTCCCCCTTCATAGGTGTTGCTTGTCTCAGGGGATAAATCGGGGTTCCCCACATAGGTTCTGCCACCGGAGGTATAGTCTGCAGCCATATGGTCGGCACTGGGCATCACAAAGGCCTGGGAATATCCTAGTCGAAGTTTTAAATAATCGGTCACCAAAAAAGAGAGGCCCACATTGGGGGTCAAATTGGTATCCTCGGCTGTTTTTCCCGCCGGATTTATCATTTCAACCTCATAGCGGTCATAGCGCAATCCGGCAGACAGAGTGAGGCGCTCATCTAAAAGCCCGACCTTGCCCAGAAGAAAGCCTGCCAGGTTCTCATAGGAGGACTTTTGGGGATTAAAAAAGGACTCGATGTTATAATCCGCCCAATCAAAGCCACCGGTGATTCTGGCAATGCCCAATCGGGTCGTAAGCTGGACCTGGGCGCCCTGGCTATCGGTTTCCTGTTCAGAAGGGATCCCATTGTCCCATCCATCCGGATTGCTGGCCGTGGGATCTGCCCACCTGTCTTTGTCTTTGCCCTTAAAATACCGTGCAGACCATAGGAAACGCTCATCACCTGTCCGGCCGTCCAGGATCAGGTCAAAGGATTTATTGGATTTGTCGGTATAATCGTCCAGGTCATTGAGACTCAAATAATTGGGGGAACCGGCTTTATCGACCTCAAATCCGTTATAAATAAATCCGATACGATTATGGGGTAAAAAAGTATAGCCAAGATTCAGGCTCAGGTTTTCCCGTTTGTCCACACCGGTGTTAAGATATTTTCGGCCGTCGGCCGTGGTATAATCGCCCTCTGATCCGGTTGTAACCGTGCCGGAAAAGTCAATCCCCTTGGCCTCGCCAGCGAGACCGGCGCTGAACTCTTTAGCATCAAAACTGCCCAGATAGCCTTCGCCAAAGGCCTTGAGCTTGCCCTTCCCCTGGCGAGTGATCACATTAACCACCCCGCCCACGGCGGCAGACCCGTACTGAACAGAGGCAGGTCCCCGGATGATTTCAATTCGTTCAACATTTTTGGTCATGATTTTAGCCACATTTCCGGTGCCGGCCCTACGGCCATTGAGCAGGATCAATACGTGGCCTTTCAGGTCATTCCCATGGGAATCGGTTCTAAACCCCCGGATACCGATTGTGGTAAGATTGCCCGGATATTTTTTAATGGCACCGATCCCTTTCTGGGCCAGAAGATCTCCCAGATCAGACGCCGAGGACTGACGGATCTCCTGTTCATCAATAACAGTGACATTTGCGGCAATAAGTTTTTTGGATTCGGCGACTCTTCCCGCCGTTACCACCATTTCATCCAGTGTGTTTTGGGTCTGCTGCCCAGAGGCTCCCCGGGCGTTCCCCGGACAGGGCAGCATGAATACCACCACGATAAAGGCTGTAACTAAAGCTGTAGATAGGGTTTTAATCATTTTTTTCTCCCTTTTGGAAAATACTTTTTCTGCCGGGGAGTTGTAAAAAAAAACCCCGGACCATTAATACTAATGATCTGGGATTCCCTGATTTTTCCACAGATTGGCTTTGTCTTTCCCTTGTCCACGGGGATTAACAATCGGTAAACTTATCCAGGCAGGTCTTCTGACTATCGGGTCATCCTAATTACTGCGTCTTCCCGGCTTGCACAGCCAGTGACGTTGGTGCAGTGTTCGTCTCCGATTACAGCGGCGGGCCCGTCCCTGATTCTCACAGGTGTTCCCTATTAAGCCTTTTACGGCGCCTGAATATTGCTTCTTATTCAAGATTGTTGAGCAAATGTCAAGTAGTTTTTCAAATTTAAAACCAGCAAATCTAAATAACCTGACTTGCCATCAACCCCCTCCCGAGCAGCGGATGGGAATTAAAGAAAATCGCTATCAAAATTTCAATTGCATTTTCTAGGGGGAAATGATTATCCTCACCGCAGCTTATTTTATTCTATGCTTTATGAGCAAAAACTCACAGGGAAGGAAAAAAATGGATAGTCAGGAAACCGTTGAGAAGAAAAATGATATGATAGAATCAAAAATAGATTTTAATGGTGAACTCTCCAATGAATATGATGACCTTTCAGAGAAAATAATACCTGGATATCATTCCCTTTATGAATTAGCGCACCACCTGCTACGTGATAAATTGGATAAAGCGGCAAGGATATTAGTGGCAGGTGCCGGAACAGGAAAAGAGATCATTGACTGTTTACAGAATAATCCCCATTGGTATATTATCGGTTTTGATCCGGCAGAACCGATGCTTTCAATCGCCCGGAAAAAAGTGGCGGCAGCTTCTCTGGAAAATAGAGTTTCCCTTGTCCATGGTCTAGTTACAGATGTCGCAGAAAATCAGTTTGACGCCGCTACCTCTATTCTGGTTATGCACTTTCTTCCAGATGATGGGACAAAGCGCAATTTTTTAAAAGACATTGCTGATAGATTAAAACCCGGTGCTCTTATCGTGCTTGTTGACATTGAAGGAACGATTGGTTCAGATGAATATAATACCCTCAGTTCTGCTTGGAAAAATCAGCAGATATTTAAAAGAGGGGAAGACGATAATGTTAGAGAAGAATTTGAAATGCGGGAGAAAGAGGTTCATTTCATACCCCAAAAGCGCATCGAATCTCTTTTGGAAGAAGCGGGTTTTACCAAAATTCATAAGTTTTTTAAAGCCTATCTTTTTGGTGGTTATGTGGCCGAAAAAAAATAATCATCATTTATAGAACCGAAATTTCAATCAAGGAATTGGTATGAGCCCCTTTGGTCTGATCAAAAATTTTCCCATCCGGTACAAGCTGCTGTTTATCTATTCCTTTTGTTTTCTGGTGATCATCAGCCTGTCCTCCCTGATCATCTATTTTATTGTCAAACAGAATGTGGAAAAGAATATTGAGAGCGAATTGAAAAATTCCACATCGGCCATCCTTAATACGGTCAAGACAGCGGTGTCTGTTTCCATTAAAAACCGGCTCCGGGGAGTGGCGGAAAAAAATTATGATATTATCCAGCACCTCTATGACCGGCAACAGGCAGGGGAAATCAGCCTGGAAGAAGCAAAGGAACGAGCGGTGGATATCATCCTCTGTCAGAAAATCGGCATTACCGGATATATCTGTATTCTGGACGGGAAAGGCCGAGTGCTTAAACACCCCAAAAAACCCCTGGAAGGACTGGACATTTCTGATCATCAGTTTGTCCAGGAAATGATCGCCATGAAAAACGGGTATATTGAATATTCCTGGAAAAACCCGGAAGATGCCATGGCCCAGCCCAAGGCGTTGTATATTAACTATTTTGAACCCTGGGACTGGATGATCACGGTTTCCTCCTATCGAAAAGAATTTTCAAGGCTGGTGGAAATCAATGATTTTAAAGAGGGTATTTTAAGTCTGCGGTTTGGAAAAACAGGCTACTCTTATGTCATGGATACAATGGGCAATGTGATTATTCATCCGGAACTGACCGGGCTCAATGTGTTTGAAGATGAACGGTTCCCCGACCAGTTTTTTAAAAAAATGCTGAAAAAAAAGAATGGGAAGCTGATCTATTCCTGGAAAAATCCCAGGGATGAAAAACACCGAAAAAAACTGGTGATTTTTAATTATATTCCGGAATATGAATGGATCGTTGCCTCGTCCAGCTATCTGGACGAATTTTATTTCCCCCTGGGAACCATCCGGCATTTCATCATCCTGGTGGTGGGAGCAGCTCTGATTGTGTTCATCCCCATCACCTTTGTCCTGAGTGCTACCATCACCAAACCCCTGCAGTCTCTAATGATCCGGTTCAACCAGGATATTGTCGGGGGATTTTCAAACCGGGGTGTGAAAATGGAATCCACCGACGAAGTGGGGCAGCTTACCTTTTATTATAATTCCTTCATGGACAGATTGGCCACCCATGACAAAGAGCTTTTAACGGAGATCCAGGATCGCCGCCAGGCCCAGGCGGCATTAAAAGAGAGCGAAGAAAAATACCGGTCGGTCATGGAAGCGGTACCAGATCCCATTGTTGTTTACGACATGGAGGGCCTTGTTATATATATGAATCCGGCCTTTACCAAGGTGTTCGGGTATACCCTTGAAGACAGCCTGGGCGGGACCATGGATCATTTTGTTCCCCGGGCACACTGGAAAGAGACCATGGAGGGAATCGGCACCATCCTCAAGGGGAATGTCCTTCCCCGGGTGGAAACCAAACGAAGGGCAAAAGACGACAGACTCATTGATGTCACCACCCGGGGGTCAGTTTACCGGGACAAACATGGAAACCCCCTGGGGTCAGTGATCACCCACAGAGATATTTCCGAGGTCAAACGCCTTGAAAAGGCGATCATGGAGATAGGAGAAAAGGAGCGCCAGGCCATTGGAAATGATCTCCACGATGATCTGTGCCCCCATTTAATCGGGATTGAAGGGTTGACCAAGGTGTTGAAAAAAAAGGCCCAGGGACAATCGCCTGGGGCAGCCCGATTGTCGGACCAAATTACCGAATTGATCAAGGAGGCCATTTCTAAAACCAGGCGACTGGCCCGGGGTCTTTGTCCGGTCTATTATACCCATGGGTTGGTCTCCTCACTTGAGGATCTGGTCACCACCACAAGGATGCTCCACCAGGTGGACTGTCAGTTGAAGATCCATGGCGCTGTGGAGGTAAAAAATCACCTGGCGACCATCAATCTCTACCATATTGCCGGGGAAGCCGTGCGCAATGCCATTCGTCACGGCCATGCCACAAGGATTGTTATTTCCATGGAGATCAATGAGGATCAATTTAAGTTTGGGATCCAGGACAATGGAAAAGGCATGGAGCCTGAGATCCATCACAATG
>JAFLJU010000131.1 GCA_022712835.1 Desulfobacteraceae bacterium | reverse complement strand
GGTGGTGATTACCCCGGGGGAGATCATTATTCCCGGAAGCCTCCCCAATAATTGGTGCGGCCGGGTTCCCACAGCTTCCCTGGCCGGTTATGACCACCGCCCCCTGTCTGAGATTCTGGCCGATGTGGAGCGCAATGTTCTAGAGCAGGCCCTGGCCAGGCACAGGACCACCCGCCAAATGGCAGAGGCGCTTAAGGTGAATCAGTCCACGGTGGTGCGAAAACTCCAGCGTTACAATATTCAGACCACCCAGTAAAGAGCCAATAGTTGAAGGGCCGGTTTCTTGATGCGTCAATGCATCTTGATGTCTTTGTGCATCAAACAAGGAGGGGGAACCTATCCATAAAGGTTTGGCTGTGTCTTTTGGGTCCCCATGGATGCAAATCTGCATCAAACCTTGTGCGGTCCGGCGGGTTCCCGCCTTCCCAACTTTGATCCGCTTCCACCTAATAAAAAAAAATGAACTGATTCCAACTATCTGTATTTAAAGAGGTTGCGTACTTGGCGAAGCCCTGTTGTCTGAAAAAATTGCATGGATTTCATTTTTATGATGCCGCGCCTTCCTCCTGGTATCTTTCTTGAATTAAGGAGATGGAGATGTACTGAAAAAATACCATATCAAGGAGACACGGGATGCCTTGGGAAGGTCTGTTCCCGGAACAATATCATTAAGATGGAGAAACGCCCAAAATGATGAACGCAGAGCAGTATGAAGCCAGTCTGAGAAAACTGAACCTGAATGTTTTCATGTTCGGGGAGAAGGTCACCAATGTGGTGGATCATCCCATCATCCGTCCGAGTATGAAGGCTGTGGCCCAGACCTATGAAATGGCCCATAAGCCGGAATTTGAAGATCTGATGACCGCCACCTCCCACCTTTCGGGAAAGAAAATCAACCGGTTTACCCATATCCACCAGGGGGTGGATGATCTGGTGAAAAAAAGTAAAATGGGACGGCTCATGGGGGCCCACACCGGGTGCTGCTTCCAGCGCTGCGTGGGGATGGATGCCCTTAACGCTTTATCCATGACCACCTACGACATCGATCAGGAATACGGGAGCGAATACCATGCCAGGTTTTTAAGCTACCTGGCCCATGTCCAGGAAAACGATCTGACCTGCGACGGGGCCATGACCGATCCCAAGGGAGACCGCAGCCTGCCTCCCCATGGCCAGCACGACCCGGACCTGTATCTGAGGGTTGTAGAGGAAAAAAAGGATGGGATTGTGGTCAGGGGGGCCAAGGCCCATCAGACCGGCGCGGTCAACTCCCACGAGGTCATTGTGATGCCGACCATTTCCATGGGACCAAAGGATAAGGATTATGCCGTCTCCTTTGCCCTGCCTGCGGACACCGAAGGCATCCTCTATATCATGGGTCGCCAGTCCTGCGATACCCGCAAACTGGAAGGCAACACCTTTGATGTGGGCAATGTGCTTTACGGTGGCCATGAGGCCCTGGTGGTGTTTGATGACGTCTTTGTCCCCTGGAATAGGGTATTCATGTTGGGTGAACATGAGTTTGCCGGCCAGCTTGTGGAGCAGTTTGCCTCCTACCATCGCCAGAGTTATGCCTGCAAGGTGGGTGTGGGGGATGTACTCATCGGGGCTACCCAGACCATTGCCGAATATAACGGTGCGGCAAGGGCCTCCCACATCAAAGACAAGATCATCGAGATGAATCAGCTCAACGAGACCCTGTTTTGCGGCTGTATTGCCTGTGCCTGTGAGGGTCATCAGGAACCCTCGGGCACCTATTATGTCAACACCCTGCTGGCCAATGTGCACAAGCAGAACGTTACCCGGCTGCCCTATGAAATAGCCCGCCTGGCACAGGATGTGGCCGGCGGCCTCATGGTCACTCTGCCCTCGGAAAAGGATTTGCATTCGCCTGAAACAGGCAAATGGGTCAAAAAATATTTCCAGACAAATCCGGAGGTGCCTCTGGAAAACAGGATGCGGATTTTGCGTCTCATTGAGAACCTCACCCTGGGCACAGCCGCCGTGGGATATCTGACCGAATCCATGCACGGAGCAGGTTCTCCCCAGGCCCAGCGCATCATGATCTCCCGCCAGGTCAACCTTGGGACCAAGCAGAAGCTGGCCAAGAAACTCTGTGGCATAGAGCCCAAACATTGACCCCAATAATTGATCCCAGGCATTGAAACTCAATTGAAAGATCATCGAATCTAAAAGGAGCAGATCACTATGAATTGGAAAGCGTATTATGAATCCAGGCAGGTCGGCCTGGATGAGGCCGCAGCCTTTGTACGGTCAGGAGACCGGGTGGTGGCGGCCCATGCCTGCGGCTCACCGGAACCTGTGCTCGAGGCCCTGGTCAAACGGGCCAAGGAGCTTAAACAGGTGGAAATTGTTCATATGGTTTCCATGGGGGAAAGCCCCTATTGTCAACCTGAGTATGCCGGATCCTTCCGCCATAATTCATTGTTTGCCGGCGGCAACACCCGTGCAGCTATTGCCGATGGCCGGGCAGACTATACCCCTTGCTTTTTCTCGGAAATTCCCTGGCTGTTCCGTGACAAGGTGCTGCCCGTGGATGTAGCCATGATCACCGTGTCTCCGCCGGACAAGGTCGGGAATGTTTCCCTGGGTGTTTCCGTGGATTACACCCGCCAGGCCGCCCTGAGCGCTAAAAAGGTAATTGCCGAGGTCACGCCCCACATGCCCAGGACTTTTGGCAATGCCAGTCTCCATGTCAGTCAGATTGATCATTTCGTGCTGAGCCAAAGACCCATCATCGAGATGAAACCCCCTGTTATCGGTGATTTGGAGCAGGCCATCGGGTCTCATGCCGCCCAATTGATCCGGGACGGTGACTGTCTTCAGCTGGGTATAGGTGCCATTCCCGATGCAACCTTGTCCTTTCTCAATGATAAAAAAGATCTGGGTATTCACTCGGAGATGGTATCAGACGGGGTGATGCATCTGGTGGAAAATGGGGTGATCAACGGCCGCCGCAAGAACCTGCACACTTCCAAAATCATCATCACCTTTGCCATGGGCACCCGCAAATTTTACCAGTGGCTGGACAATAACTCCATGATCGAGTGCCACCCGGTAGACTACACCAACAATCCTTTCATCATCGCCCAGAACGACAATATGGTCTCCATAAATTCAGCCATTGCAGTGGATCTTTTTGGCCAAGTGGCAGCCGACACCCTGGGACCCAGGCAGTTCAGCGGAGTGGGCGGCCAGGTGGATTTTATTCGGGGGGCCCGGCGGTCCAGGGGGGGGCGGAGTATCATTGCCATGCCAGCCACTGCAGCTAGGGGCAAGGTATCTCGGATCGTGGCTACCCTGGCACCCGGCCAGGCAGTAACCACCTCCCGCAATGATGTGGACTACGTGGTTACTGAACACGGCATCGCCCAATTGAGGGGGAAAACCGTTAAAGAGCGTGCAAAGGCCCTGGTGGAGATTGCTGCACCAGAATTTCAAGAAGAATTGCAAAGGAACTGGAAGGCGTCCATCCAGGAATCGTCTTAAACCGCCTTAATATTTTCGGCCCGGCCTGGATGCGGGGCTATCTTTTAGTAAACTGAAGCCTAAATTAACCTTAACACCAAGGAGAATTCCATGAAGCTTTATTTTTTTGAAGCCGGTACCCTGAAAAGCCAGAAGCACTATTTTACCCTCAATAGTGGTGTG
Organism: Desulfobacteraceae bacterium; assembly: GCA_022712835.1. The sequence goes on along the minus strand of JAFLJU010000131.1, from coordinate 3,909 downwards.
GGAGATGACTTTGAAGTACCCGTCCCCTTCCTTCTCATCGATCATCCCCAGGGAAAAGTTTTGTTTGACACGGGGTGTGCCTTTGAAACTATTAATGAGAAAGAAGAACACTGGGGAGATGTTCTCGCAGCCTATGATCCGGTCATGACCCAGGAACAATGGTGTGTCAATGCCATTGAAAAGGCGGGGTGCTCAGCCGAAGAAATTAAATATGTCATCCTCTCCCACCTGCATCTGGACCATGCTGGCTGTGTGGGCCATTTTCCCAATGCCCGTTATATTGTCCAGCGCGACGAACTGCATTTTGCCTATGTTCCGGATCCCTATATGAAGGCGGCTTATATTCGAAAGGATTTTGACAAGGATGTGGACTGGTTTATTCTCAATGGCTGGGATGACGATAAATTTGACCTCTTTGATGACGGGGCCATACAAATTTATTTTACCCCGGGGCATACTCCGGGGCACCAGTCCATCCTGGTCAACCTGCCTGAAAGCGGGCCGATGTTTTTTGCAGCCGACGCCTGCTATACCAGCGACAATCTGGAAAATGGCACCCTTCCCGGTTTGATGTGGAGCGCCGGTGAAACCGTGCGCTCGGTGGAACGCATGCGCTTTTTACAGGAGTCCCGAGGGGTGAAAATTGTGACCGGCCATGACCCTGAAGCCTGGAAGCAATTCAAACAGGCACCGGAATATTATTCCTGAAAATCTGTGTGATTTGAATTGTTACCATGACCACGGCGGGGGACCTTAGTATTGGGTCCCCCGTATCATTTTTCCCCCGATTTATCTTTGGGGGGGGGGCTAAAAAAAAATAGGCGGTGGATTTGGATCGGAATGAACATTGTCATTGTGAACGGATTCTGGTAACCAATGGCCTTAGTAGTGACAATGATGTAACTGTTGAAATAAACAATATCCAAGGAGGATCCAAAACATGACCGTTGAAAATATGTCATTGATTTATTTTAGTCCCACTTCTACCACCGGAATTATTCTTGAGGAGATCGCAAGGGGTCTTGGCCAGGAGTCTCCCAGGATTTTTGACATTACGATGCCCGAGGTCAGGAACCAGGTCGCCCCGGTGTTTGAAAATGAGGTGGTGCTTATCGGTGTGCCGGTCTATGCCGGGCGAGTTGCAAAGGATGCCGCAGATTATCTAAAAACCATTAAGGGATCGGGCTCCCTGGCAGTTGTGGTGGTTTTATACGGAAATCGCGAGTTTGAGGATGCCCTGTTGGAACTGAAAAATATTGTGGTTGATTCAGGGTTTGTTCCCGTTGCTGGCGGTGCCTTTATCGGAGAACATTCTTTTTCCGATAATGAGTTTTTAATCGCCCCAAACAGGCCGGATGAGCAGGACCTTGAAAAGGCCTTTTTATTTGGCCAGCAGATAGCCGGTTTTTTGATGAACATTGAAACGCTGGCAGATATTTCGCCCGTTGAAGTGCCGGGAAATTTTCCTTATAAAGAGGGCATGGGCAATGGGGGGTTTGATTTTATCGATGTTACTCAAGACTGTGATGATTGCGGAATTTGTGCGGCGGCATGTCCCAAGGAGGCCATTGATGAAGCCAACCATTATTCAACCATGGATGACCGGTGTATATTTTGCTGTGCCTGTATCAAAGCATGCCCCCAGCAGGCTCGTCTCCTGAAAGCGGGTCCCATGCGGGACAAGGCAAAATGGCTCAGTGAAAATTGTGCCCAGAGGAAAGAACCCCAGACCTATTTGGGCCTGTTGAACAAGTAAACCGCAAGGAGGGTTCCCCATGAGCAAATATATGCAGCTGACCGTGACCGTGCGTCCCTTTTATGAACGGGAAATGAAAATAGTCTATCCCAAGCTGGTCCGTTATTTACGACAGATTGATTCGTATTCTTTGGACCGGGACCCTTCTCTCTATGAATTGGCGGGACAATTGGATCTCCTTTTGTATCATTCCGATGGCACTTCGCTCCGAGAAGTGCTTCTCCGGCATGGGGACGCTCTTCGGAATACCCATAAAAAGGTTCAGGAAAATATTGCCGACCGGAATCTCGCCCAGGCGGACAAACTGCTGTACACCCTGGAGGATATCTTTGATGAGATAGAATCCGACCTGGATTAGGGGCTTAATTCGGTTTATTTCTCATTACTTTTTTGATTATTATGAAAAAGATAATATATTTTTTATTGACATGTGAATTTTTGGTCATACATTTGTTCTGTCAGAAAAACATATTTATCCGACCATAATTATTCAAGGAGAATGAAAATGAGCAAAGTTATCGGAATCGACCTGGGAACAACCAATTCTTGTGTATCCATACTTGAGAACGACAAACCCATTGTCATTACAAATGCCGAAGGAGGGCGGACCACCCCGTCCATCATTGCCACCGCTAAAAACGGAGAGCGCCTGGCAGGTCAGATCGCCAAAAGACAGGCGGTCACCAATGCTGAAAATACGGTTTTCGGAGTAAAACGACTCATCGGGCGAAACTATGACGCCCCTGAAGTACAAAAGGACTTGCCAAATCTGCCTTACAGGATAGAAAAAGCTTCGGGAGGTGGTGTGAAAATTAAATTGCACAAAAGCTCGCACAGCCCGGCTGAGATATCCTCCTTTATTCTGGCAGATATCAAAAAAACAGCCGAGGCCTATCTGGGTGAAAAAGTGACCGATGCCGTGATCACCGTGCCGGCCTATTTTGATGACAGCCAGCGCCAGGCAACCAAAGATGCCGGTAAAATAGCGGGTCTTAATGTGTTGCGGATTATCAACGAACCCACCGCCGCATCCCTGGCCTATGGACTGGATAAAAAGCAAGAGGAGAAGATCGCTGTTTTTGATTTGGGGGGAGGCACCTTTGATATCTCCATCCTTGAAATCGGGGAGGGGATTTTTGAAGTCAAGTCCACCAACGGGGATACCCATCTTGGCGGCGAAGATTTTGATCTGTGTATCCTGGATTTTCTAGCCGATGAATTTAAACGGGATCAGGGCATTGATTTAAGAAAAGATACCATGGCATTGCAGCGCCTGAAGGAAGCAGGAGAGAAAGCCAAAACGGAATTGTCTTCTTCCTTGGAAACCCAAATTAACCTGCCCTTTATTACCGCCGATGCAAGCGGCCCCAAGCACCTGGATATCAAGCTCACCCGGGCAAAACTGGAAACCCTGGTGGCCCATCTTATCAACCGGATTGAAACCCCGTGCAGGCAAGTGGTCAAGGATGCGGGGATGAAATTTTCCGATATCGGGCGGGTGATCCTTGTGGGCGGCATGAGCCGGATGCCGGCGGTTCAGAAACTGGTCAAAGAAATATTTGGCCAGGAGCCGGACAAAAGCGTGAACCCGGACGAAGTGGTCGCCCTTGGAGCCGCCATCCAGGGCGGCATTCTTAAAGGAGACCTGAAAGATGTGCTGCTGTTGGATGTAACCCCTCTGTCCCTGGGCATTGAGACAATGGGCGGGGTGATGACCCGGCTCATCGAAAAAAATACTACCATTCCCACCCAGAAGAGTGAAACCTTTTCAACGGCAATGGATAACCAGCCAGCGGTCTCCATCCATGTCCTCCAGGGCGAGCGGGAAATGTCCCAGGACAACAAAACCCTGGGGCAGTTTGAATTGATAGGTCTTGCAGCCGCGCCAAGAGGGGTACCCCAGGTCGAAGTCACCTTTGACATTGATGCCAATGGTATTGTCAATGTGTCCGCAAAGGACAAGGCAACGGGGAAAGAACAATCCATAAGGATCACCACCTCATCGGGTCTTTCCAAACAGGAGATAGACACCCTTGTCAGGGAAGCTGAGCTCCATGCAGATGAAGACCGGAAGAAAAAAGAATGGGTGATGGCACGAAATGATGCCGACGCCCTGATCTATCGGGCTGAAAAAATGATCAAAGAAGCGGGTG
>JAFLJU010000066.1 GCA_022712835.1 Desulfobacteraceae bacterium | reverse complement strand
ATCCGGTTCAACCAGGATATTGCCGGGGGATTTTCAAACCGGGGTGTGAAAATGGAATCCACCGACGAGGTGGGACAGCTCACCTTTTATTATAATTCCTTCATGGACAGATTGGCCACCCATGACAAAGAGCTTTTAACGGAGATCCAGGATCGCCGTCAGGCCCAGGCGGCATTAAAAGAGAGTGAGGAAAAATACCGGTCGGTCATGGAAGCGGTACCAGATCCCATTGTTGTCTACGACATGGAGGGCCTTGTTATTTATATGAACCCCGCCTTTTCCAAGGTGTTCGGATATACCCTTGAAGACAGCCTGGGCAGAACCATGGATCATTTTGTCCCCCGGGCCCACTGGAAAGAGACCATGGAGGGAATCGGCACCATCCTCAAAGGGAATGTCCTTCCCCGGGTGGAAACCAAACGAAGGGCAAAAAACGGCCAGCTCATTGATGTCACCACCCGGGGATCGGTTTACCGGGACAAACATGGAAACCCCCTTGGGTCGGTGATCACCCACAGAGATATTTCCGAGGTCAAACGCCTTGAAAAGGCGATCATGGAGATAGGAGAAAAGGAGCGCCAGGCCATTGGGAATGATCTCCACGATGATCTGTGCCCCCATTTAATCGGGATCGAAGGGTTGACCAAGGTGTTGAAAAAAAAGGCCTTGGGGCAATCGCCCGGGGCAGCCCGATTGTCGGACCAAATTACCGAATTGATCAAGGAGGCCATTTCTAAAACCAGACGGCTGGCCCGGGGTCTTTGTCCGGTCTATTATACCCATGGCCTGATTTCCTCACTTGAGGATCTGGTCACCACCACAAGGATGCTCCACCAGGTGGACTGTCAGTTGAAGATCCATGGCGCTGTGGAGGTAAAAAATCACCTGGCGACCATCAATCTCTACCATATTGCAGGGGAAGCCGTGCGCAATGCCATTCGTCACGGCCATGCCACAAAAATTTTAATTTCCATGGAGGTTCAGGAGGATCAATTTAAGTTTAGGATCCAGGACAATGGAAAAGGAATGGAGCCCACGATCCATCACAATGGCATGGGACTTCGTATCATGAATTACCGGGCCAAAATAGTCGGGGCCTCCCTCATGATTTCTTCGGATAAAATGAAAGGAACCCGGATAAAACTATCCATGCCCCTGGCCGCATTGACAGACCCCTCCGCCTGAAGGGAAGAAAACAAAGCCATATTGTTTATGAATCTATTGGCAATCCAATTCGCCGCTGGAAATCTCTTATCAAAAATGGTAGGGTTCTCCAACTTAAATTTAATTTTATGAAGACAGGATATGCCAGAGAAGAAACAGATACTGTTGGTTGAAGATCATCCTATATTCAGGCTCGGGCTTGCCGAACTGATCAACCAGGAAGAAGATCTTTGCGCCTATGGTAAGTCCAAGGATGTGGACCCGGCCATTGTGGAAATTGAAGCGATGGCCCCGGACCTGATTATCGCTGACATCTCATTGAAACGGTCCGATGGAATTGATCTTGTCAAACATGTCAAGCTCCACCATCCTCACATCCCGGTCCTAGTCCTGTCCATGCACGATGAATATCTCTATGCCCAGCGGGCTCTTGCCGCTGGTGCCCGGGGGTATATCATGAAACAGGAAGCCATGGAGTCGGTTGTAACCGCCATCCACCATGTTTTGGAAGGAAAAATTTATCTCAACGAAAAGGTCAAGGAACATATTCTCTCCACCATGTCCAATCCCCAGGAAGTCCGGAAGAAAACCCCTGTTAACCGGCTCACGGACCGGGAACTCCAGGTGTTCAAAATGATCGGCCGGGGATTTTCCTCCCGTGAAATTGCAACAAGACTATTTCTTAGCATCAAGACCATTGGTACCTACCGGGAACGGATCAAGGAAAAGCTTTTCCTTAAACATGCCAATGAACTGGTCCGCTGCGCTGTTCATTTTGAAAAAACCGGTCAGGTCACTACCCAGCAAGGCTAAGCCGCTTCTTGTAGGTTCACCCACCTACACCCCCTCCTTTTTTTCCCTAGAAAACCATCTCCCAAATCCTACAACATAAATCAGCTTTCAACCGATTGTAGAAAATCCACAGTTTTATAGAACTATAAGCGAAATTGCGTATCGTAAGAAATTTTTGAAAATAGGACAAAAGGCAGACAGTCTATATCTGATAAAAATTTAATGGAGGAATCAAATGTCGTTGGAAAGCACATACAGAGAAGCAATGGCCCTCAATTGTATCCAGGATATGGGGGAGCGTGAAACCCAAGCAAAAGCGTTCTTCGAGAAGCTAAATAACTCAGAACTACCCGAAAAGTTTAACTGGGCATCAGAAGTCTTTGAGGGGATACACGTCAAAGAACGCGGTGATCAACTGGCCCTTATCTGGACAGATATGAATACGGATGCCGAACAGCAATTTACCTATAAGGAACTGGCTGCCAACGGGAATAAGTTTTTAAATTTTTTACGCAAGAACGGAGTTGAAAAAGGAAACAACCTGTACATGCTGACCCCGATTGTTCCGGAAACCTGGTTTGCAACTTTTGCCGGCATCAAAGGGGGCCTTGTCTCTGTGCCTACGGCCACCAGCATGACGGAACGAGAAATACAGTTCCGGTTTGAAGCGTACCCGCCAGATGTTATCGTTTCCTTTGAAGGCTTGACGGATCTGGTGGATGACGCTCTGAAAAAAGCCAATTGTACCCCCAAGGCAAAGATTGTTCTGGGACAAAAAGAAGGATGGACCTCCTATGCGGATATTGCCCAGGAAAAACCAGAAGCCGAAGCTGCGGATGTGAGCAATGAAGATGTCCTTTTCTGCTTTTTTACCTCTGGAACCACAGGGCTTCCCAAGCGGGTCGGACACTCTGCGGTTTCATACCCCCTGGGACATCTGTCCACCGCCATCATCATCGGCCTGGAACCAGGAGATGTCCACCATAACCTGAGCGCACCCGGATGGGCCAAATGGGCATGGAGCAGCTTTTTCGCTCCCTTTAACATGGGGGCCACTGCCACGGGCTTCAATTTCACGGTATTGGATATTGAAAAATATCTCGCTGCCGTGGCCAAATATAAAGTTAATTCTTTCTGTGCCCCGCCAACGGCATGGCGCGCCTTTGTCGGCCTGGATCTTTCAAAATACGACCTTTCTGCCATGAAATATTCCATCAGCGCAGGCGAACCTTTGAATCCGGAAGTCATTGACCAGTGGAGAGAAGGTACTGGTACTCAAATCCGTGATTTCTACGGCCAGACCGAATCCACCGCCATGATCGGAAACCCACCCTGGATGGTAGACAAGATGCGTCTGGGGTCCTTTGGGTATCCCTCATACATGTACGACGTCATCCTGGCCGATGATGAGGGAAACCAAATTACGACACCTGACGAAACCGGTCACATTGTGGTTCGCCTGAACAATTGGCGGGCCATCGGCCTGTTCCAGGAATACATCGACAATGAAGCAAAAACCGCAGAAGCATTCCAGCACGGTCTTTATTACACGGGTGACAAGGCCACATTTGACAAAGACGGATACTGGTGGTTTGTCGGTCGTTCCGATGATGTCATCAAATCTTCGGATTTCCGTGTGGGGCCCTTTGAAGTGGAAAGTGCGTTAATAGAACATATCGCCGTCATGGAAACAGCAGTTGTCGGGGTTCCAGATCCCAAACGGCATCAACTGGTCAAAGCCTTTGTTATCCTGACCAATGGCAATGAGCCATCCAGGGAACTTGCCCTGGAATTGTTCCAGCACACCATTTTAGTATTGGCCAAATTCAAAATCCCCAGAATCATTGAGTTCGTGACCGAACTGCCCAAGACCATCAGCGGTAAAATCCGCAGGATCGAGTTGAGGGAAAACGAAAACGGCAAAAAAGGAGAGAACTCCAACGAATTTTTCTATCATCAGTTCCCTGAACTGAGTTCCAAGAAAAAATAACATTAGCCAAATAGTATTAACCAAAAACATCTTTACGAACAGGAGTTAAAAACATGAAAGAAAAGCTCTACAAAAAGGAGATCAGACTGACCCTTGTTTTCTCTGCCTTATTGCTTTTAATGGGGCACTCGGCCTCCATTTTTGTTCTATTTCCCTCCCTTCAGCAGGGAAGTCTCTGGGGATTTCCAATCCAATACATCCTGCCCATTTTATTGGGATGGTTTGGCGTTGCTGGCGTTTGTCTTGTGATGACCATCATGTGCAATAAGTTTGATGATGAAATGGAAGAATATGTTAATTCTCTTCCCCCTGTGACAGAAACCGATACAGACACATTAATCCAATAAGGAGGCAACCATGCCAGCTGAATATGCATTAAGCAACGTCTGGGTAGGACTCGGGATTGTGGGACTCCTTTTCATGATCTTTTATTATGTGGGGTATACCGCCTCTAAGAAAACCGTTTCCGATGAGGATTTTTATGCAGCCGGGTTTTCCATAGGACCCGTAACCAATGGACTTGGAATGGCCGCCACCTGGGCCAGCCTTGCTACCTTTCTAGGGGTAATTGCCCTGATTATGAAACTCCAGGTTCCCTTTGTCTACCTCTGGATCCAATGGGCCATCTCGATCCCTTTGTTGACCCTTTTATACGGCACCAGCCTGAGACGGATGAAAGCCTTTACACCAGCTACCTTTATTCGCCAGCGCTACGGGAAACCTTCCACCATCGTTATTGTCTGCTGGATGATCCTGATCATGATCATGTATGCCCTGGGCCAGATGATCGGTCTGGGCCGTGCCTTTGAGCTGCTTTTCGGGGTTCCCTATAACATCGCCATTGTTGTTGCAGGTGTTGCCACCGTCGGGTTTATCACCGTGGGCGGCATGTACGGGGCCTCTTACAATGCCGCCTTTCAGATGGTGGTCATGACCATTGCCATGATTGTTCCCATGGGCGCTATCATGAAATTGATGGGATCCTCTGGATGGTGGTTTCCGCCCCTGGCCTACGGTGATATGGTTCCAGATATGATCAAAAACGTTCCTACCTTTTTTGACATGAAATATGATTTCAGATGGTACTTCGCCCTGATTCCGGCCTTTACTTTAGGCCCGATAGCACTTCCCCATCTGGCCATGAAGGTTTTCACCGCTTCCTCGGTTAAAAGTGCAAGGTGGGCCGTTGTCTGGTTCGCTCTTTTCCTGGGGCTTCTGTTTTCCGGCACCTATGCCGTTGGATTTGCAGGAAACTTTTTTACGGCCACCACGGGAAGAATTATCGAGAAAGCAGATCAGACCCTGTTGATTCTCAATGTATTTTATAACCCGACCCTGGTAGCGGCCTTTGTTATGGGCGGTGCCGTGGCAGCCGGACTTTCCACCATCGGTGGTAATCTGATGGCCATTGCAGGACTTGTGGGCTCGGATCTGCTGGGTATTATTGCGCCGGAAATGGCCTCTGCCAAAAAAATGAAATGGGGATATGCAGCACTTGCCATGGGCGGTTTTTTAGCGATCATTATGGCCTTTAGTCCCCCGAAATTTTTAGTAACCAGTATTCTCTGGGCCTTTGGCCTTCTGGCCACCACCGCGACCCCGGCCATTCTCTTAGGTGTCTGGTGGAAGGAAGCCAATAAGCTTGCGCTTATCGTCTCCTCTTTGTTCTGCGGATTCTTGTATATCCTGATCTCGCCCCATGTATTCCCCTCAATCATTGTGGGAAAAGGTCTTGTGGCAGCCCTTGGCATGTCCGGCGGAATGGTCACCATTCCCTTAAGTTTTGCCATGTTTATCCTCCTGTCCATTGCCTTTAACCGAATGGCTATCTTCAAAGCCTATGCACCCACTCTGGCGGACAAAAAAGTCATTGATCGCATCCACGGCTGGGGCACAGATTATGAAGAAACCCGTTACAACGGGATCACAGTGCCGGTGATTATTTCCGTCATCTGTCTTGCAATCTTTTGCTGGGGACTTGTACCCTGGGCCTAAACGCCTTAAGAAACAAATCTTTTAAGGATAACCTGTAAAGCCCGGGGATGCTCCCCGGGCTTTACACACATAAGCAAATCAACGCATTTGGAAAGGAATCATTCATGAATTATCTGACATCCATGGGAAATATTCTGGCCTTTAACATCAACGGGCTGCAAAAAGGGCTCGACATAAAGCGCCTGCAATATTACGCCATCCTCAATGTATTGGTTCTGGGATTGATCTATGGGTGTTCGGCCGCCATGTTCAGCCGGACAATTCTTACGGAAAACGGATTTGATGCCACAGCCTATAATCCCCTTAAAATCATAGTGGCGGGGATTCCCGTGGCTTTTTTCATGCATGCCGGAGCGGCGCTGTTTATCTGGGTTTTTTTAAAAGCCATTGGGGGGAAGGCCGATTTTTTGATGTCCTATTTTAATATCGGGATGGCTGCCATTTCGCTCTGGCTTGTGGCTCCCTTTGCGGCTGCCCTTCAGATCGGAACCGTCTCTCCTGTGATCATAATCTTTACCGGCATTTTTGCACTCTACGCCTTTGCCGTGAATGTCCGGGTGATCCAGGCGGCCTTTCAATTGTCCACTATCAAAATGACCATAGCCACGTCAGTCACCCTCATGTATATCAGCTGTTTTCTCTATCTGTGGGTATAAATAAGTCCTGACCGTAAGGAACAAGCCGTAATCAGGATTTTTTTGGTTTGGCTCTGTTCCTTCTGGCTTTCTTTCTGTTCTTTTCCCAGTCCTCGTTTGCCTGGATCAAGTCCTGGACCGTTTCCGGTTCTTCTGCTGCTTCAATGATAACGGAATATTCTTTTTTACTGACCGGTATGTTTTCTATGGGTTTGGTCAAAAATTCCTGAATCGCTTCCAGCAAAGGGATCTCTTCCGTACTGCAAAAGGAGATGGCCTGACCTTTTTTCGTCCCCCTGCCAGTTCTTCCCACCCGATGGACATAATTTTCTTGTTTTTCAGGCAAGTCATAATTCACCACAAACTCCACATCTGGAATATCAATACCCCTGGCACTGACATCGGTGGCAATGAGAATCTTTGCCCACCCATTTTTATACTGACCCATAACCGCCGTTCTTTCGTCCTGATCTTTGTCTCCGTGGATGGCAAGAGACTTTATTTCCACTCTTTCCAGGGCTTTTACAACCCGCTCAGCCCGGACCTTTGTCCTGACAAAAACCATGATCCTGGCATCTTTGTTGTCCTGGATAAATTTGCGCAGAAAAAAGCGCTTGTCATCCATTTCCACAAAAATAACCCCATGGGACACGTTCTTTGAAACCGGATCATCGGGAGAAATCTGGATACGAATGGCCGTACTTTTAACCTGGGAAAAGGCCAGTTTCTTGATTTCCTTGCTAATGGTGGCGGAAAAAAACAAGGTTTGATGCCGCTGGGTCAATTTTCTCTTTACCGACTCAATGTCCTTGATAAATCCTTTGCCCAGCATCTGATCCGCTTCATCCAACACCAATATCTGTACTTTTTTAACATCAATGGCACCTTGACTGATGAGATCAAACATCCGGCCCGGGGTGGCAATGAGCACATCAATTCCGTCCGCAAGTTTTTTGATCTGGGGATCCTGTTCAACCCCTCCGAACAGGGCAAACGCCTTTACCTTTGTATGGGCTGCCAGGGTGTTAAACACCTCTCCGATCTGGGCGGCCAGTTCCCGGGTGGGAACCATGACAATGCAGTGGATACCAAAGGAGCGCTTTGAGGTTTTGGCCCGGTGAATCTTATCAATAATGGGGATGGCAAATGCGGCTGTTTTCCCGGTTCCGGTCTGGGCAATGGCCAAAACATCCTCTCCTTTTTGAATGGAGGGAATTGCCTTGAACTGGATGTCTGTGGGCCGTTTAAACCCTTCTGCCGCCAAATTTTTCTTTATGGCTAAATCTATATAATAGGTATCAAATTTCATGGGAATCTTTTTCTCTAAAATGGTTATAAGCCGACAGGATACAGGTGAATCGAATAAAAAGCAAGACCCGGCAAGGCCAATTGGTGCCTAATAACCTTGGATAGCCCCAAAGGGACAAACCCTTATATGCTTTTTATTGGCGTAAACACTAATCAAAAGCACATCCGATCATTGATATTTTGACCTTCTCCTGGCAGTTACCATTAGGGAGTGCCGGTTTTAATGTTTTGGGCTTGGAGTTCAGGATCTGCGGCGCTATTTTTATTTAGATGTTAAATAAAACAAAATCTGTAACGGATTATTGATAAATGATATAAGGAGAAATTTATTTATTTGATCCGAATCATCATGTGAATTTGAAAGGAAACAAATATAGATGAACATAGAAGTTATCAAAGCAAACTATTTAAATAGCAAACACGCAAAAGAAATCCAGGAATTGTTGAATATTTATGCATCAGACCCAATGGGTGGTGGTAAACCTCTCGATAAAAAAGTTAAAGAAAATATTGTGAAAGAATTATCCAAACTTCCTTATGCATTCAGTCTCATAGCGTACGCTAATGAAGAACCAATTGGGCTGGCTAATTGTTTTGAATCATTCTCCACATTCGCTTGTAAACCGCTTATTAATATTCACGACTTTGTTGTTTCCGAAAAATGCAGAGGAAATGGCGTCAGCCAGAAAATATTAAATAAGGTTGAAGAAATTGCAATATCCAAGGGTTGTTGTAAAATCACTTTAGAAATTCTTAGCAATAATGAATCGGCAAAAGCGGCATATGAAAAATTTGGATTTTTTAGCTATGAATTAGACCCAAAAGCTGGAGTTGCTCTGTTTTGGCAAAAAAAGATAACATAGGAAATGATATTTTATGGAATATATAGATAATCTTGAAAAAATACATAACCGAAATTTAAACATTTCCAGCTATATTGTTGATGATGAACACATATTAATTGCAGGAGAATTAAAAGAAAGGAATTTAATAACGGTTTATGAAAAATCGGGTGAACCTATTGAACCTAATGTTTTTCATCATATGCAAATTCAACTACTTGTCAAAAGTGCTGAATTAAAAATTATGGATATTCATGTGAAAATCCCAGGTGCTCCCCACGATGATATTTGCAGGGAGATGGAAAACAGTCTTGCTGAGATAAAGGGACTCAACATTGCTCCAGGATTCACATCTAAAGTCAAAAAGATTGCAGGTGGTATAAAAGGATGTGTCCATTTGACAACATTGCTTTTATCTATGGCACCAGCAGCACTTCAGGGATACTGGATATTCGAAGCACGCAAAGAACATAGAAGTGAAAATTCAGTTCTTGATATCGAAAAACATTTAGTGGATGCCTGCTGGGCATGGCGCAAAGATGGCCCGTTAGCTAAATAAGTGATGGTTAAAATGGTGCTGTGGGATTCATTCTGTGACGCCATGATTATTTTTAGAAACAAACTCGGCCCCGATCGGAAACAAACTGGCTAATTTCCGGAAACAAACTGAAAAATTCAAGTTTCAAATTGATATTTTTATGTTGAAGCTATGGAAAAAATTGTTGCTATGTTTTTTATATATTATCAACTTGAATATGGAAACATGACCGGCCATGACGTCATTGGCTTATATAATTGAACGACAATGTTTATTCAGAAAAAACCTGGCATACCACATATAGTGGTGCTTAAATTTTGTTGGGACTGAGTCTTTAAAATACCAGTGCCCAGTGAAGCGAGGTAGCAAAAAAGGGTTTATAAATAGACATAGGTGTCGCCCAATTCCTAATTTAAAAATCCATAAAAATAAGAGATATTGAACTATTGATTTTGAATACAAACAGTCGCCGCCGGAATATGATCCTCACCCACTACTACCAAAAGATATAAGCGCCTTTCGATTAGGAACTTACAGCGACCGTAAATAGACAGAATAGTCGCATTTTAGCAATTCGATAATACCCTATTATAATGTGCCATCGGCAAATTGCTGATCCAGACTATTTGCCGATGGCTAAACCCTTGAATAGATATTAATAATCATCCATCAAGGAGGAAAGATTAAGTCTCTATTTTGATCCAAAAGAGACCTCCAGGATATCTTCTACGCAGGAGTCTCCTTCAATAATAGCATCCATTTTTCCGAGAGCTGACGGAAGAAGGGTATTAATAAAAAATTTAGCAGATTGAATCTGGCCTGCATAAAAAGCCGCATCTTTGTTTTTGGCAGCTTTTGCAGCAACCGCTTCCTTTTCAAGGCTGCCTGCTTTCTTCGCCAGTTTGGGAGCAGCAACAACTGCCCGCCATAAATGCATCCATGCAAAGGTCACATCCCCTGTCACTTCAAGGAAGGGGTGTGCAAAGGCATAGGCATTCAACGCCTTATCCGATCTGGCTCTTTGTCCGATTTCCCGGGCAAGCGCCTCAAGCCTTGATACGGCATGACTGAAATTTTCAACCAGTCCTTCAATGCCTTCAATTTCTTTTGCCTCATCAATCGTCTTTTTCATCTGGTTAATGAAATATATAAAGCTTTCGCCTTTATTCATACTCAGTTTTCTGCCGATAAGATCCATGGCCTGGATACCATTGGTGCCTTCATAAATCATGAAAATTCTTGAATCTCTCATGAGCTGCTCAACAGGGAATTCACAGATATATCCGTAGCCGCCATAGACCTGTACACCATGGGAACAAACTTCCAGAGCTTTGTCTGTGATATATCCCTTGACAATGGGGGTTAAAACTTCAATTAATACGCTGGTATCAGCTTTAAGTTGCTCATCCTCTGTGGTGTGGACAATATCCGTGCATTTGCCGTAATAATAGATCAAAGACCGCATTCCTTCGGTGTAGACTTTCATGTTCATAAGCTGGCGCTTAACATCCGGGTGCGAAATAATGGTAACATCTTTTGCTTGCGGGTCTTTTCCGGCAAGAACATGTCTTCCCTGGACTCTGTTCCTGGCATAATCAAGGGCATACATATAAGAGGCAGATGCCACGGCAAATCCCTGCATGCCGACAAAAGCCCTTGCTTCATTCATCATCCGGAACATTGCAGGCATACCTTTATTTTCTTCACCCAGAAGGGTGCCGGTACATTCTGCCTTTTCCCCCAGAGAAAGAGAAGCTGTGGAATTGCCGTGAATCCCCATTTTATGCTCAAGCCCCGTACATACGACATTATTGAATTCACCCAGACTGCCATCCTCGTTGACATTGTACTTAGGAACCAGGAACAGGGAGATCCCGCGAGTTCCTGCAGGCGCTCCTTCAATTCTTGCCAATACCGGATGAATGATGTTATCACACAGATCATGTTCTCCTGCAGAGATAAAAATTTTTGAACCCTGGATGGAATAGGTGCCGTCCTCATTCTTTGTTGCTGTGGTTGTCAGCGCACCCACATCAGATCCAGCTTCCGGCTCAGTCAAAAGCATGGTGCCTCCCCAGGTGCCAGCAAACATTTTTTTCATATAAAGTTTTTTCTGGTTCTCATTGCCAAAGGCTTCAACCAGCTTGGCCGCACCATGTGTCATGCCGGAGTAGAGCATAAAGGCTGAGTTGGCCCCCACCATATATTCCAGGGCAGCACACCCGATAAGTTTCGGCATGCCCTGACCCCCGACTTCAGGATCATCACACATGGCCAGCCATTCACCTTCGCAATAGATTTTCCAGGCTCGCTGAAAGGATTCGGGAACGGTCACTTTTCCGTTTTCCAGCTTGCACCCTATTTCATCGCCATCTTTGAATGTGGGGAGGATTTCTTTTATGGCCAGATTTCTGGCTTCCGAAACAATCAGGTCGATTGTTTTTTTATTAAATTCATCAAATGCCTCATGTTCAACCATTCCGATTTGTTCATGCAGAACAAAATCCACATCTCTTCGGTCTGAGATTTTTTGTACCATTGGGTCCTCTCAAAAAAGATACTTGTGTACGCAAATCATTATATTGCAAACAGATAGATCATTTCCGGCCCTTTTCGAACAATGAAAAAGGGCCGGAAATCAGATTGTCTAAGTGGTTTCTGCCAAAGTTTTTTTTGATGATGAAAGATTCCGCTCTAGAAAAATATGCAGGACCAAACCAACACCAAGGCCCCATGCCGCCCCGTGCATTGCCAGAACGACTGCCATCGTTCCTGCAACACCGAGTTGTAGTGGGGATTTTATTTCCTTAAATGCCGTGATGATACATAAGTACCCTGTAACAACCATGGTCAGCGATAAACCAATGGGTAAAAATGGTTTGAAAAAACTGACAAGCGGAAGCATAAACAGTGCAATAAAACCTGAAATCCAGAAAGTGCCGCTGGCACTGAAAATTGATTCCATGGCACCTTTTCCCTGGCGATACCGTTCGGCAACCGTTGCGGTTACAGCTGTCCAGATCGGCCCTGCAAGACCCGGGTATGGTGCAAAGAAAGCATGAAGAACATTTCGAAGTCCAGTTACCAAATGAATGCGGTCAATATCCATATCGATTTTTTCATCAGGACGACTCTCCTCGCTGCTGGCTTTAACAAGCGTTGTTCCAACAATGACATCACCAAATGCTATGATATAAGCGATTACTGCAGTTGGTATGGCTTTTAAAAACATGTCTGCTGAAGGAAACCCTACTGTAAACGGAAGATAATTCCACATTTCTGCAAATGCTGGAATGGTGATCCCAAATTGGATATCCGGCATAGGATATTCTTTTACCACCATACCTATACCGAAAGCCATTATCATTGCAGGCACCATCCCATATTTGCCGAGAAGCTTTGCTATTCTGTTTTTTTCTTTCAACCGAGAAAAAGAAACTGAAAAAAGCATATAGAAACAGATAAAACTACCCAGGCCGATGGCGATAGGTGTGCTGGGGATTCGACCGCCGGCTTTGAGTTCACCCATGTAAGCTGCGATGCCTGCTCCAAGCAGGATGCCTCCTTTAATTGAAGCAGGAACATTTTTTACAACTTTGCTGCTGAGCTTTGTGATTCCCAGCAATAAAAAAATGGCTGCAACGATTAATTGAAGCGCCACAAGCGCCTGGATAGCCTCAGGTCCCGGTGTAAACTGTTTTAAATATAACAGCACCACTGGTATGGCAGGGGTGATCCATCCCGGGACCATGGGAACACCTAAAAATGCAGGCAACATAAAACCGATGCCGCAGACAAACACATATGCAAGTGCTATTTCATAGGGCAGTCCAAGGTATTTTTGTAAAAGCGGTATCATCGCAAGCGCAACGACAAAAAGAACAAGGGCTTGGATAAATTCAACAGACTCCCAGCGATAATGAACCAGGGGAAGCCTGATTTTAAATGGGCCAATCGGCCAATGAGGTTGTTCTTCACCGTCTTGACGTTTATAAATTTGCATTTTGATCGCCTCTTTTTAAATTATAAGGTCTGAATTTCAATTATAGTTTTTTTTTGGTGAAAACAAATTCTAATTGACCATTCTTTCATGGCCCTCCCATTCTTTTTTTCGGAGTTTAAATTTTTGAATTTTCCCGGTGGCAGTTTTTGGCAGTTCGCCAAATTTAATATGTTTTGGCGCTTTAAACCGTGCAAGATTTTCTTTGCAAAACGTAATGATTTCTTCAGCTTTCGGTTCCACACCATTTCTTGGTACGATAAATGCCTTTGGGACTTCGCCCCATTTTGAATCAGGAACCGAAATTACAGCCACCTCAAGTACATCCGGATGGGTATAGAGCACATTTTCAATTTCCACGGTGGAGATGTTTTCTCCGCCGCTGATGATGATATCCTTTTTCCGGTCCATGATCTGGACATAGTTGTCAGGATGCATGACCGCAAGATCTCCCGAGTGGAACCATCCGCCCTTGAAGGCCTCTGCCGTGGCCGCCTCATCCTTATAATATCCGAGCATCACATTATTGCCCCGCATCACGATTTCCCCCATGGTGGCCCCGTCTCTTTCGACCGGTTCCATGGTCATGGGATCCACCACGTCCATATGCTCGGCCATAATATAGGGGACGCCTTGGCGTGCCTTGATACCGGCCCTGGCCATGGGTTCCAGATCATTCCATTTATCCTGCCACTGGCAGACGCTGTGGGGGCCGAACACCTCGGTCAAGCCGTAGGTCTGGGTGATGTTTGCGCCGATGCTTTCCATGTTCTGGATCACGGTGGGAGCCGGGGGCGCACCAGCCGTCATGATTTCAAGTCCGCTGGAGAGTTTGATTTGATTTTCCTTGGCATAGACGGACATGCCGATGAGGATGGTGGGGGCGGCGCACAGATGGGTAATACCCTTGTCTTCAACGATGCTGTAGATCTCTTTGGGCTCCACCTTTCTCAGACAGACATGGGTACCGCCCATGGCTGTGATTCCCCAGGTAAAACACCAGCCGTTGCAGTGAAACATGGGCAGGGTCCAGAGATACCGGGTATCGGCAGAGGTTTTGAACTCCAGCTGCTCACCAATGGCATTGAGATAGGCGCCGCGATGGTGGTACATGACGCCTTTGGGACGGCCCGTGGTACCGGAAGTGTAGTTGATGCTCAAAATCTCCCGTTCGTCCTGTATGGCCAGGTGAACAGGATCCGTTGGGCTGTCCGCTATAAAGGCCTCGTAGTCCGGACCGCTCAGGGGGGTTGAATCATCGATATCGCAGATGTTTACATAGAATTCAACAGCTGTTAACTCTGAGACAATATTTGCAATCACCGGACCGAACTCATTGTCTGCAAATACGGCTTTGGCATCCGAGTGATTGATGATATAGGCCAATTCCCCGGCAGACAGCCGGATATTGATGCTGACCAGAGCTGCCCCCAGCAGGGGTACGGCATAATGGGCCTCCAGCATGGGCGGTGTATTGGGACAGATAAAGGCCACTTTATCTCCGGGGCCGATTCCCCTGGCCTGTAGTGCATTGGCCAGGCGGAACACCCGCTCCTGGAATGTACTCCAGGTATAGGATGTATCCCCGTAGATCACGGCAGTTTTGTCCGGGAACACCTCCGCACTTCTGGCAAGAAAATTAGTGGGGCTGAGTAGATCGTAGTTTACAGGTTTGTCTGACATGGCTGGCTCCTCCTTGTTATTGATTGACAACGAAAAAGTCCTTGTAATCATTAACAAAGGTGGAGTTACAGTTTCAATCGGTAACAAACCCATATTTATATGGCCGACAGTCTGAGAAGGCTTAGGTTTATCACCTACAGGATATATAAATCATCTGGTTTATTTCTTCATTTCATGGGCCCAGTGGACAGCCACTTTGACAAGCTCGGTATAATGTTTGAGGTTGAGTTTTTTCTTGATATTTTCCCGATGGGTACCGATGGTTTTCATACTCAGGTTCAACCGTCTGGCGATTTCTTTGGAGTCCAATCCATCTCCCATAAGTCTGAATACCTCAAGCTCCCGGTTGGTGAGTTCATCCAGGCTGAAACCGGTTTTTGGAGATTTCCGGTTGATCATCCTGTGAATCATTTTTTCCTTGATCTGATCACTGGCATAAACATTACCGGCCAGGACATGTCGGATGGCCGTGACCACCTGGCTGATGGCCCGCTGTTTCATCACATATCCCATGGCGCCTGCGAGCAGGGCCCGTTCTGCATACATGGAATCATCGTACATGGACAAAACCAGTATCGGCAAATGAGGATACTCCCGGCTGATGTCCTCCACCAGGTCAATTCCGTTGCTCTCTGCCAGGGAAATATCCACAATCATCAGGTCGGGCAGAGTTTTTTTAACGGCATCCCAGGCCTTGTCAGCCGTATCTTTGCAATCCGCCACCAGAAGATCCGGTTCTTTGTTGATCAGCTCGGTCATGCCCAGACAGAAGATCGGGTGGTCATCCACGATCATGATCCGGCAGTTTTTTGTTTTCCCCGTCATGACGACATCTCCTTTTTTGTCACTGATGCAGCCCAGCTCAGGCGAACGTGGATACTGGTTCCTTCAGGTCCGCTATCCATATAAAACTGGGCATCAATAATCTTTGCCCGGTATTCCATGATCTGAAGTCCGATACCCCTTGTTGATCCGACATCATTGATGCCCTGCCCGTTGTCATGGACGCACATATGAATCTGTTCGGAAGACTTTCCTTTGTTTTCAAGGGTCAGGGATATCCCGACCAGACTCCCCTTTGAATGCTTTACCGCATTGTTTATAGCTTCTCTTGCAATGTGGTAAAGATGGGTGGCCCGACTGTTGTCCTGAAAATCAATATCCTTGTCCCCGTGAAATTCAAACCGGATACCCGGATGATAAGAAAAACTGAAAATAATTTCCTCCAGGGCCGCCTGTAGTCCGTGGGCTACCAGATGAACCGGGCAGAGCCCCCGGGCAAGCTGCCGGCTTTTTTCCACCGCATCGCCCATGAGGTCTCCGATTTTTTCCGCCAGCCCGGCTGAAGGATCTTCCCGCTCATCCAGGTCATTTTTCAGAACAGCAGCAAGCCCTGCAATACCGATAAGATGGGGGCAAAGGTCATCATGGAGATCCTGTCCGATTTTCTGGCGTTCCCTGTCACCGGCATGCATGAGCTGCTTTTCCAGACCCTTTGAGCGGGTGATGTCCCTGAGGATGATGATACTGCCAGTTAGGCCCCCTTTGCTGTCCATAATGGTGGCACCGGAGATGCTCACATCCACCAGACGTCCCTGCTTTGAATACCGCCGGGTTTCCACATCAAAGATTCCATCCCCAGAAATCACCTGCTGGATCATGATCTCTGTTTCCGCCCAATGATTCTCTGGTACAAAATGATCCATTCTTTTACCGGCACACTCCTCAATCGTCCAGCCGAACACCCGGGTAAATGCCGGATTGATATAGACCACCTGACCCTTCATATCATAATTAACGATAGGATCCGGAGCCGCCTCCATGAGCAAAAAATACCTCTCCTGGCTCTCTTTTCTGGCTTGTTCCGCAATTACCCTCACCCGTATCTCGTCCTGGAGGCTATTGTGGGTGGTTTCCAACCGGTCCATAAACCGGTTGAAATGACCGGACAACTGCCCCACCTCATCTGTGGAGAGGCTGTGCATTCGAGCGGAGTAATCTCCTGATGTCACGGTGTTGAACCTTGCCGTCAACTCCCGCAGGGGTGTGGTAATGGTTCGGCTGATCCCGAATGTAATGGTCAGCATAATCCCAAAGAAAAGAACGGACATGCCCAAAATCACATTCCTGATGGTGCCAAGGGGCTTATATAACTCATCCAGATAAGAGGAACATGCTACGATCCACTGGTATTCCGGGATATAGTTGAACATTACAAGTTTCTGCCGAGCACGTGTTTCCCCGGGATTTTTCCAGTAATAAACGGATTTCCCCTTTTTTCGCTGCATCATATCTTCCAGATAGCGGTTGGGCAGTTCCTCGACATCAAAGATATTCACCCCCTGAAGTATGGGATGGATAATGGCATTGGCGTCTTTATCAATGACAAAGGCATAGCCGGTTTCCCCAAATTTAAGGGAAAGGATGCTACTGCGAAAATCCTCCACATTTACCAGCTTGATAAACTCCGACCGATAGGCACTGGCGGAAATAATCCAGTCCCAGGGTTCAAAATAGGACATGTAAAGGGCCTTGGGGCGGGCCTTCGATTCCTCGGGATTTTTCCACTCATACTCCAGATAGCCCTGACGGGACTCAGTCATGTGTTTGACAAATTCAAAATCCGCCACGTTGGTACCGATAAGCGCCGGACTGGGATGCACCGTAACCATGCCTCGGCTGTCAAGGCAATAGAGATATCCAGAACTGCCGATAGTCTGGCTCTGTAATATGTCTACGGCCCGTTTTCTTGCTTCGTCCTCTGTAATAAGACCCTTTTCAGCCTTTTCATACAGGCTTTTGACAATCTCAAGATTCTTTTCCGCCACGGCCCGAAGATGGTTTTTAATGGAGACATTCACCGAGGTATTGACCATGTTGTAGATCATCTGGGTGGTATTGGTCAGCTCACTTTCAATCCTGGCCTCGATGTTATTACGCACATAAACATAGATAAAAAGATTACAGAACAGCATGGACAGGAAAAAAATAAGGGCAAAGCTGATGAGAAATTTAAACCGGATCTCCAGGGAATTAAAGAGAATTCGCAGTCGATTGAACATCTTCGGCTGCGCCGTTGCGTTCTTATCCTTTGATTCTGATCTGTTCACGTCAAGGCTCCGTTGGGTTAAGATCATCCGAGACTTTAACTCACGCTTCACCTAACGATTAGGACAGGAGCCGCTGTCATGTCAACTTAAATATGAAATAACCGCCTTTAAAAAATCACCAAGTTTTTATAAATTTCTTACACCAATCTTCATCACCATAAAGCGTTTCCATACAGTCCGGGCAAAGGCCGTGACTGAAAAGTCTCTCACAAATTCATACCATCAATTATTTTGTAAGGTACCAGTTAAGCCACTACGACACGAAAATTGGAGGGTGAAATATAAAAAATATTTCCTGCTGGATATTTTTTAACTCCTGAGTGTTTATGGTATATAAGCTCAGGAGTCAAATTCAACAAATTACCGAGCACTTCATTCACCAGTCCCGGCTTTTTTAGGTTTGCCATGATACCATATCTGGTATGGGTAAATTTTTCAATTTCAGATTTAAAATTACAATATATGGGATAGCCTGAAGTTAAATTAAAAAAGCTTGCTGTAAATTTTATTGGAGATTAAAAACATTCTGGAGGTCTTAATTCCAATCATTTTTTTTCTTAAAAAACAATGAATATATCATGCTGGACTGAGCGAGTCTTTTGCTGTCTTTTGAATCCGCTTCTGTTTGAAATCAGCCCACTTTTTTGCTAAAAATTCTATTTGCGCAAACAAATCGGGCCATGATAAAAGAGGTAAAAGACAAAAACCTTATAAAAACTGGGGAATTAAGATATACTGCGAGCTGATTTTTAAGTGATATTGGGCCCCTCAACACAACAAAGAGAGTAGAGATAAATATGAATTATGATGTTGGGAATTTAGTTGAACCCATATTCAGACCCCCTTCAGAATGGGATGCTTTATTAATTGGGGTTACAAATGGATGTACCCATAGGTGTACATTTTGCTCCATGTATCGAACAAAAAAATTCTCCGTGCGTACAGATATTGAAGAGATCAAGAACGATATTCGGAAGGCAGGTGAGATGTACGGTAACAAAGTTAGAAAAATATTTTTCGAAGATGGCAATGCATTTGTTGTAAAATCCGATGTCCTCATTGAATTAACCAAATATTGTTATCAAACACATCCGAATTTAAAAAAAGTCAGTTCCTATGCCCATGCCAAAGATATTCTCAAAAAATCCGATGATGATTTAAAACGGCTGGCTGATGCCGGTTTTACAATGGTTTATGTGGGAATTGAAAGTGGAGATGACCAGGTCCTCAAAGATTGTAATAAAGGTGTTACCCAAGATGAATTTGCACTTGCCGCCCAAAAATGTCACCAGGCAGGAATAGCCTGGTCTGGAATTTTCCTTTTAGGGCTGACTGGAAACAATCCGGAAAAAAGTAGGCGACATGCCATTGAATCTGCAAAATTAATAAACCGTATGGCCCCTTCCATGCCAAGGAAATGGTATATTTCACCGCTTACACTGGAGGTGACACCAGGGTCTGAAATCTGGGTACAAAATGAAGCAAATGACTTTCAGCCATGCTCAGGGACTCAAATTTTAAAGGAATTATACACGTTGATAGAACATACGGCAGATGATCTGCAGGAGTGTATATTTAACACCAATCATGCGTCTAATTATTTAAGTTTAAAGGGAGAATTGGCAAAAGACAAAAAAAAATTCCTAAAGAGAATTAAAGCCGGTATTAATGATCCAAAAATTCGACGACCTGAATACATGCGTGGGTTGTAGGGAAGGGGTGTAAAAATCAAAGCAGGCCCCTATTCCTTAACTCACTATTTAATATTCCTTACCGGCAGTACACGGTTGCCCATAGTATGTGATCTGTGATGCCAGCTGGTCCCTGTCGCAATGCCCTTAACAAATGGATAACTGGCAGACCTTGTTCCATTGTCCTGAAGAGCCCATGGACAGCAACATGTTAAAGCAAAAATTGGATGTATTACATAATTTCCTGAACATCCATCATTTGGCTTTGTTGTATTCTTTTGATAATAAACCATTAAACTTTCTAATTCTTGAATATCTGGGAGCCGCCAATCAGTATATCCGCCTAAATCGAAAGTCTCAGCATATAGTTTTGCTTCTTCAATAGAAAGTTTGTAGCCATTATCTGCCTGAGCCCACATCATGTTAGTTCTTTTATCAACGACCACCCCAATTGAGTATTGAATAAAAAATTCATCTTCAGCCACGACATCGCCAAGATTCTGTGCCTTCGCCAAAGAAGATGATGATAAAGTCAATACAAATCCAAACAGAATAGCCGCAATTCCGCATTTCCAAATGGGCGGTCTTGCAAAGGGGGTAGTGACATTTGATTTTGCCTTTAGGATTTAATTTTCCAGTGCTGAGTATTCGGCTCGCCTAACAGCCATGAATACTTGTATAGAATAATTTTTTAGACCCTATCTCAAAACGACGTCATGTCGACAAACAGTTTGACTTTCCCCCTCAATTGTATTTTAATTCGAGCTACTTATAAAAAATGTTTGATCAAAAGCATTGCATCTAGCAATACCATTCAACGGGGATGAAGAGAGTTTACTGTATAAAAGGTTAGGAACCCCATCAAATAGATCACTAAGCACTCAATTGTACGATGACGTTTGTTCTTTAATGTAATAAGTCAAGGAGGAAGTTATGTCAGAGGAAAGTGCAAAAGTTTTTTTGGAAAAATTTGCCAGTGATGAAGCGTTTAAAAAAAGTATTAACGATGCGACCAGTGATGAAGATCGGAAACAACTGGTTAAAGATGCTGGTTTTGAATTTACAAAAGACGATCTGAAAGCCGCTGCAAAAGCCCAGGGAAAACAAGAGCTGGGCGAAGACGACCTTGACAGCGTTGCCGGTGGTTCGTCGGCAACCTGGGTCTCAACCGGAGCCGCTGTTGGAGGCGCTTCAGCAGCAGCATTGTAGACGCAACAAACACTTACATGGACTATCGTTCCCCGACCATGGAATGCCATGGCCGGGGATCTGACCGGAGACGAGTATCCCCGTTATTTTTTCCTTCCCTGACGACGGTTACGACTTTCCCGATAACTCTCGCGGTTTCTTGGGAAGGTTTTCTTCCTGTGTCTGCCATAACCATTAATATAGTCTGCTAAAGGAAATATGCCTTTGAACTCAGCAAAACAGGTTGAACCAATTTGTTATTTTGATGAAAAGCATGGAGCCGCTAAACACCACCGGCTCAATCCACATTCCAGATCATCCGATGAAACCCTAGAGATCATGGAAAAACATTTCACTAGCATCGGCTTGACCCGACTCATTGACCTGACCGGACAGGACAGGATCGGTATGCCGGTCTATAATGCGGTTAAGCCGGGGATGGTCAATTACTCGGTCCAGCATGGAAAAGGAATGACCCGGAAGGATGCCAAGTTGTCTGCAATAATGGAATCCTTTGAACGATACTATGGGTCCTGTGCAGAGCTGTCATCATTTTCCGCCACCTATAACGATGCGGGTAAGCACCATATCATGATCCCCTTTGAAAAACTTGCCAAGACCAAAGCCAGCCTTTTTCATCGGGATATGACCATTGATTGGACTGTTGGGTATGATATCGTAAACCGCGAACCTGTTGCAGTCCCACTTGATCTGGCGTTGTTGAGACCCCATACCTCTGCCCGGCGCCTTCCCCTTCTCCAGGCGAGCTCCAACGGACTTGCCTCGGCAACCAATTTTGCAGAAGCGGTAAGTCAGGGTCTCCTTGAGTTGTTTGAGCGGGACGCCATTACCTGTGATCACCATCGAAGCGCTGCCGCAGGCAAGGCGCTTCCCCTTGACCTGATCCGTTGGCGCTCCGTGGACCATCCCGTTATCAGGCCTTTGCTGGAAACCATCCATGCAGCCGATATTATTCCTTTGTTATTTTCCTGTGAAGTGGATACCCGGATTCCTACCTATAACTGTTACATTGCAAATAAAAAAAATCCTTCTGAAGGCTTTTTCCATGGAATGGGAGCAGGAATGGATGAGGCAACGGCTATGATCCGGGCCATAACAGAGGCTGTCCAGGCCAGATCAGCATTACGCTCCGGCACCCGGGATATCTTTTTTCACAATGATGCCCTGTTTCATTCCCTGTCAAATCCCGGATTTTATATTGACCAACTTGGGGGTGAAGATGCAGGCCGGGATTTGTCGGAGTTTGCCGATTATGCCACCCATACATTCGAAGGCGATATCAATGTCTGTCTGGAACGCCTGGCAGCCATCGGGCTGAATCAGGTCATTGTGCTTCGTCTGACTCCTGAAGACCTTGATTATATAGTTGTTCGGGTCATGGTTCCGGGCCTGGAAGGATACATGCTGCCCTTGTACAGCCCGGGAAAAAGGGCAATGGCAATGATGGAGGAGAAAAAATCATGAAAATTATTGTCTTTAGCGGTCCCTCCCTGGGTGAGATTCCCAACATCAATAACGACGATATTATCTGGCTGCCGCCAGCCGGACAAGGTGATTTTTTGAGTGCGGTACATCGTTTAAAACCGGATGTTGCCGTTATTATTGATACGTTGATCTGGCCCCACACAACAGTGTGGCATAAGGAAATTATCTGGGCCTTGTCCAAAGGAGTACGTGTGATCGGTACTGCAGCCGTGGGTGCCCTGCGTGCAGCAGAGCTTTCGTTCTGTGGCATGAAAGGTTGGGGCCAGGTTTATGACCAGGCGGCAGCCGGCAATCTGGAGGATGATGCTGAAGTTTTCTGCATCTGGGAAAAGAATGATTCCGGATATAAACGCCTGACAGAACCCCTGGTTAATATCCGGGCAACCTTGGATACCAGCAAGGTAAAGACTATCCTGACCATGGAGGAACGGACAGTCTTTTTTAAAACTGCCCAACAGATATACTATAAGAACCGGACCTTTAATACGATTAAGGAAGCAATGGCGGCTGACGGAATGTCGGTTAAGTCGGCAGAATCAATCCTTTCATGTGTCCAGGAATATTACGTTGATGTTCAATTAAACGACGCGATAGAAACATTAAAACAGATAAGTGACCCGCAGTTTCTTCCCAAGCCGTTGTCACCTGAGACCATGGGTATTCCCATTGACGATCGGGGGTCCATCTTCCGAATGCTTTATGACAATGACCGGATTGTGGAGCGTGACGGTATTACCATGCGTCTGAACGAGATTGGTAATTTTGTGACCACCCATCACAAGGATATTGAACCCCTTGTTTACAATGCATTCAACCGGGATTTGACGTTGATTCTGGCCGATCAGGTGGGGCTTTGTGTGCCTGACGATGATATTGCTGCCTACTCCCTGAAATTTCGACGCAGGTCTGGGCTTATGGATGATGAATCCTTTGGGGAATGGCTGACTGCAAACGACATGAATCTTGAAGATTTTTCAAGACTAATGGAAGAAGAAACCTTGATCCGGCAATTGCATACCTCATTTCTGGCAGGACAGATGTTCCAGAAAAATACCCGCCCCCTTCTTGATCTTATGCGGTTAACCCATGAATATCCCCCATGGCGGGACAAGGCCTTTGATCGTGAAACAACCCTGGAAGGACATACAGAACAGCTGCATAAGGATTTTTTGTCCATTGATTTCTCCAAGTTGTTGCGGGAAAAACAATCCAAAGACCCGTTGCCCTGGAACGATGAAGTACAATCGGCGGCAGATACCCTGGGCATTGGTGCAAAAGAGTTGAGGCTTGAGATCACAAAGGATCGTTTGCGCGATGAACTATTGCTTAAAAAAATAGAAGATAGCCTGTCCTGATCCGGTTAATTTTTATCTGACCATTACTGAACAACTATCAGGAGACTATGGCTACACTACTTCGGCTGGCAAAACCTTCTCGACTCATCAGCGCTGCGGTTTTTGAAGAACTTTTTGATCGGTACCATGCTGCCTGGTTTGACTGTGTCAAAGAATCCCATATTACCTGGTTCTCCAAGGTTTTGGGACCGGCAGAGTCACCATTTTCCCATGACAAGTCATTGATGCGCTTTAAAGCCGCTGTTCAGGGGATAGATTTTATCTGTCCTGGATTTCATTCCACCTACCTGATTCCCCGGCTCCTGCAATTAAGAAATCAGTCTGGAGCCAATACCAGACTCCTGTTTATCAATCACAGCCCCGGAGCATTTGCCTATGTGTTCGGCCTTATCCCTACGCTTTTAAGGGACGGGGATGTGATTATTGCTCCTTCAGAAAGTTCGGCCCGGGTAATCACCAGGCTTGCTCCTTCCCTGGAACCGTTTGTTCATAAGGTTCATCATCCCATTGAGGCATTTCCCCCATGCCAGTCCGGTTTTAAAAAAAAGCGGGTATGTATTGTTACCCTGGGCCGTATTGTGCCGGAAAAGCTAATCCATCGACAGATTGAAGCCATGGCCCTTCTGGTAAACCATTATGGGTGGGATGCTGAAATGATCATTGCCGGTGAGTTACTAAATTTTGATACCAATGCCCCCAGCGCCTATGCAAGAAGCCTGGAACAAAAAGTCCATCGACTGGGTCTGGGGGACCGAGTGAAATTTCCCGGTGTGATCAGGGAACAAAAAGAGAAGGGACGTCTTCTGGCTTCGTCTGATCTGATGCTGTACCTCTCCTGTACCCTGGAGGAAGCATTCCCAAAGGCATCTGTGGAAGCTCTTGCAGCCGGTATCCCTGTGGTCTCGGCCAACTGGAACGGATTTCCTGAAATTATCGGTTCTTGCGGTGTCCTTGTGGATCTTCATGAGACAAATAACCGTTCTCTGGATATAGCAGCACTTGATGTGGCACGGGCACTGGATTGGTGTTTAAACAATCGCCCGTCTCAAGAGAAATGCCGTGACCGGGCGGCTTTGTTCGGTGCCGGGCTTTCAAAAGCCGGTTATGTCAAGGTGGTGGACCGTGCATTGACCCACACCCCCTTTGTGGACCTGAAGGAAGTGGCCGACCCTGTCGGGCCAGCTGGGAATTACATGGGCGAAGGGATGTTGGCAACGGTTCCAATTTTCAGCCAACTCTCCTTGAAAACAGTGTTGACAGAGTACCAGACCTATGCAGGATTTCTTCGCCGAAAATGGGAAACCAATGCCCCCCTCCCGGATGATGATGCCGGATATAATACGGACATCCTTGTCTCCATGACCCTGAAAAAGCGTCTGGAGCACCTGTACGCGGGAATATCCTATAAACCGGAAAACAGGGGAAAGGGCACATCCTCTTTCTGCCCGGAAGGGCTGCCTTTCTTTGAGAGAATGGTCAACTATGCGGATCAATGTGAGGATGAGGACTACATCAATGCCGTTCTTACCCGTTTGACGGTTGTGGGTGAAACCCATGTGCTGTCTTGTGCCCTTGAGTCCTGTATCACCCGAGGCGTCAGGAACAGGACTGTAGCTTATGCAGAAACCTTTCTCCTGATTCACCAGGAGAAACCAAAACAGGCATTGGAACGGTTCAATGCCGAATTCGGAAGACAGGATTTTCAGGAGCATGAATGGCCTCTTCTTCTGCTTTTAAAACGGATTGTCGGTATGTTGGAGACAGATGATCACGTCCTGCCCACACTTAGAAAATGGCTGGACCGGTATCCTGATTCCCTGGGGTCAGGCCTGGTGTGGCTGGATTATGCCTTTGCTGTTGGAGATGTCAGTGGCTGGGATGATCCTGTTGTCAGCAAATGCCTGGTAAAGGCTGGGGCATTGCTTGGAACCGTACCCGGAGTGGCTGCCTTGGAGGGAAAGGTGATGGCAGCTAGTGTTGCCACGGATTCCTCGGACCCAAGGGTGTAAAAAATGATGTTACTCATCTATCCCCCATTTGCCATGCCGGATAAACCCTATATAGGCCTTCCGACCCTTGCTGCTAAACTGTTGCATGATCATATACCGGTAACCTTGTGGGATGCGAACCTTTCATGTTTTCAGCAGTTGCTCGCACCCGAAGCTGTTGCCCGTGGGTTTAACGAAAGCAAGGCCAGGTTGCGCCAGCTTGACAAACAACCTACTCTGGAATTGTCTGAATTAACAGAGTACTTTTCCCGGGCTGTGGGTATGGGAACGGTTGAAACTGATGGAGTTCTGGAAATCCGGGACCTATTTTCAGATCCGCAATTGCCCAACCGGGAACGGCTGACACTTTTTGGTCGTTACCTGATGCTTGTAAATGCGTCAAACTTTCGGGAACATCTTGGAATGACGGACAATACCGGATACCTGAGATACAATGGGCCCGGCAGTCCTTTTTCAACCAGCGATTTGATCCGGTGTGCTAAAATACCCGATTCCCTAACCCGTCAGACATGTCATGGTGAGCTAAAAACCCTTCTGAAAACCAAAGGGCCGGATATGATCGGCATTTCAGTGACGTTTCCAGATCAGATTTTACCGGCCTTGATCCTGGCATCCATGGTAAAGGAGATGGAACCGGGAATACCAGTCGTACTCGGAGGTGCGTTTGTCACCATACACATGGGGAATTTAACAAACACCGACCTGTTCTCCCTGGTGGATTACCTGGCCCTGGGTGATGGTGAAGACATTCTTTCAGGGCTTTATGCCCATGTTAAAGACAAGGGCCGGACATCAGATGATGTGGTTCCTGTTAAAGGTCTTATGTACTGCAACAACGAAAAAATCGTTCATACAGGCGGTCCCAGGGTGTTTCCCATGTCCGACTCAAAAGCCCCGGCATACGGTCTGCTGCCTTTGGATGAGTATTTGATTCCGCCCAAAACCGGTGCAATGCTGTTCCGTTTGTCCAGGGGATGTTACTGGGCAAAATGTGCGTTTTGTAATTCCTGTTCTCCGGTGATTAATGCCTATGACAGACAAGCTCTGGAAACCGTTTACGAGCAGCTGATGCAGACACTTGACGTCACCGGATGCCGCATCGTTCACTTTACGGATGATGCGGCCGATCCGGAAATGCTCTGTTACCTTGCCGGGCGTTTAATCAAGGAAGGGCGGGACCTGAACTGGACCGTCAACGTGAGGGTGGACACCCGTTTTACATTGGAAACCTTGCTCCTGCTACGCAAAGCCGGCTGTTTTTCCCTGTTCCTGGGTGTGGAGACCTGTAATGACAGAGTGCTGACATTGATGAACAAGGGGACCAATACTCGTATAATCGACCAGGTTTTATCCAATATTTCCTGGTCCGGTATCAGTGCCAATATTTATATGATTGTCGGTTTTCCTACGGAAACACAGATAGAGGCAAGGGAGTCCTTTGAAACGGTTCAACACTGGATGAAAGAAGGCCTGGTCCACCAAGTGGTCTATAATATGTACTCGGTTTCTCCGGCTTCCCCTGTGGCCATGGACCCAGAGCGGTATGGTATTAATAAAATGGATCAATCCATGGAGGATGATCTTCGTCCGCCTTCAGAAATTTTCCAGTGCACCTCAGGGATGACCCGTAGCGTTGTCAAAAAAGAATATCGGGATTTTATCCGTACATTGCAATCACAATTGCCAAAGGCATCCATCCCCTGGTCAGGAAAAGCAAAGTATTCAGCACAAGAAATTAAACAACAATTGTACAGGCAGAGGTAACAATTATGGCGCCATGGGGGAAAAAAAGGGAAGGAATTTTATTGCTAAACCCTCCGTTTAGTGATTCAACAGCACCGTATACGGCCATCCCTCAATTGGCAGGGTATTTGAAAACAAAGGGGATTCCCCTGAAAGCTAAGGATCTCAGTGCAGAATTCTACCGGATGCTCCTGACGTCGAAGGCTGTTTCAACCGGTGCAGAGCACGCAAAAAAACGGTTCCGGGAACTCAATGCCAAAAAGCGCCTGAGTGTGCGCCAGGTATTTGAATATATTATACTTCTAAGGATTTTATTGGAATTGCCTTCCCGGGCAGGGATTGTAAACTGGTTGTCCACCCCGTTTACGGATTTTAAGGACATTCAGGAAATTCAGGATGCAACCTCCCATGCCTATTTGCTTCGCCTTGCCTCGATACCCCATTTCCCTGAAGTTTTTCTGTCTGAAAACAAGTACCTGAACCATGCAAAATTTTCTCCCACCAGCTCCCGGGATATTCTAAGGTCACTGAAGGACAGGACCTATTATACGAGCCTTTTCAAGGACAGCCTGGAGCGCGTATGGCCCAGGGTTCCCCCAAAAATTGTGGGGCTTTCATTGGCATTCACCCATCAGGTTATCCCGGCATTCCAAATTGCTTTCATGATCCGGCAGATGGATCCCGGAGTTCACATCACCATGGGAGGGCCGGTGATTTCCATTTATTTTAGAAACCTTGAAAACCCGGATTTCTTTGATGTAGTGGACAGTCTAGTGGTCGATGATGGCGAAATTGTCCTGGAACGTCTCTATCAGGCTATTGAAAAAGACATTGGTTCAATACAAGATATCCCGGGCATCATCTGCCGGAGAAAAGGCAAGGTTGGAAGAAAACCGCCGGCACCCTCCCTTAACATGGTTGATTTGCCTGCACCGGACCTTGGAGTGTTTGACCTGGATGCCTATCTAACGACTAAAGAGAATGTCTTTTTTCCCATACGGATCAGCCGGGGATGCAATTGGCAACAATGCTCGTTCTGCCGAACGGACCATCCCCTTTGCAAATTACAAGAGGAGCCCGGAGCAGACTATGTATTTGAAGTGCTGCGCAAGGTGCACCATGAACAGGGGATCAAGCGGTTCCTCTTAAATGCGGAATCCGCAAACCCATTGGTATTGGAGCAGCTCAGTCATCGAATTCTCAAGGAGAAATTATCGATTGAATGGGCAACACATACAAGAATTTCAAAGAAGCTTACCAGACAGCGCTGTGAGCTGTTTGCCAGGGCAGGCTGCTGTCGTATGGCCGTTGGAATTGAATCCATGTCAGATCGGGTACTTGCGCTCATGCGCAAAGGGATCACTGTGAAACTGATTCAAAAAGTCCTGGGTGAGATCAACGGTGTGCTACCGTTGACAGGGTACATGATTGTGGGATTCCCCACGGAAACACGGGAAGAGGCTCTGACCTCTCATGACTTGGCGATGCAGCTTAAACAACAGGGGTTGATTATAGGGGTTTCCTACAGCATGTTTGTCCTTCAGCAAGGATCTGAAGTCTATAAAAACCCAATGGATTTCAGGATCACCGGGTTTGCTGCTGAGCCGGAAGATGACCTCAATTCAGATATTGTGGGGTTTACCGGCAGCGGCATGGATCGTGAGCAGGCATTTGAATTGTTCCTGACGTTTATCAAGGAAAACTCCAATTTGCAGGAACCGGACCGGTTGAACCAAGTCCCAATTGATGGAAAATTCCTTGACTTGAATTATAATCCTGAAGAGTTGAGACGGTCATTAAGAACCCAATGGCGAGGGATGACGGTGCCCTTTGGCAAATGGATGAAGAGCCTTTCAGATACACCCGGATTTGAAGCAAACCAAAATTAGACCTGCCTTTCCCGGCCTGGTTTTAAAAGGGGGGACCCTTCAGTTGCCAAACATAGAGGTTAATCAATTTTCAAGGAGCGTTTCATGTCATTTACACTCTGGATGACCGGTCTTCCTTCCATTGGCAAAAGTACCACAGCCAAACAGGTGTATAATACCTTGTTGGACAATGGGTGTTCGGTTGAACTGATGGATTCTGATGAGCATAGGGTGCATTTTGAGGAAATGCTGTCCAAAGATGCCTCTGCCAGGGATATTGTGGCACGGTCCATGGCTGTGACAGCGATGTATCTGAATCGCCGGAGTATTATCTGTATTTGTGTGGCAACCTCTCCTCGACGCCTTGTTCGGGACACCCACCGGAAACTGATAAAAGGCTACATTGAGGTGTATTGTCAGGGGACAGTTGAAACAGCCCGCCAGCGTGATACTCGGGGACTGTATTCCCTTGCCGACAAAGGCATTATAAAGGGGTTTACAGGTGTTGATGAAGTATACGAGGCGCCAACGAAACCCGAACTGGTACTGGATATGGAATCCCTGTCACCATCGGGTTGTGTCCAGGTGGTCATGAAATATTTGGAAGATCATTTGAATGTCCGGTAAATAGGTGGTAACTGTCTAATACCTATATGGTAGCTATTTGGGATTCGTCAAGACATAAGCACTGAGAGTTATAGGCAATGTAGAAATAGGAGGAAAGTGTGACCACGGTAACCACACAAAGAATAAAAAACCTATTTGTCCAATGGATGGTGCTGATAATAATTGTTCTTAATCTGTCTCTTGTCCCCATGGCGTTGGGGGATGAAAATGGCGGTTCATTAACCCTGGTTAAGGCAGTGACCTATGCCATCGCAAACACCCCCGAGGTTACTTTCTCCAGGGAGACTGTCACCTATAAAAAAGCACAGGTTCAAATCGACAAAGGTGAGCAGGATGTTGAGATTTCGGCCGGGGTGTCCTATGATAGGGACGATGAACCTCTGTCAACCTATTACCAGGATCATTATAAGAAAACCGCCGAGGATAAAAAAACCCTTACAACAACCTTAAGTGCAGAAAAGGAACTGAACAGCGGCATCACCCTTACCTCTTCCCTCAGCCTGGAACGGGTTGATGATGATCTTGCTAGTCTGTCTCCGGAGAACACGGCTTCGGTTTCCTTTGAGGTGTCACTCCCCCTGATGGAACTTTGGTCAACCGGGCTTTATGGTAAAGAAGAAAAAAATTCGGAAATTGACCTGCGGGCAAGTATCAGAGACCTTGCCGCAACGATTTCCCAAAGCGCTGAATCCGTTGCCATCGCCTTCTGGGATGCCTATGCCGCAAAAAAAATCCTGGAAGAATGCCGGGAAGAAGAGGCCGAGGGCAGGAAGTTTGCCAGGGGAATGAAGATTCTTGTGGAAAAAAATGAGTACGCTGCAGCCAACCTGGATCGCATAAAGGCGGATGTGGACTCAAAAGCGGTGGCCAGTATAACTGCTGAGCAGAACTACTATGCAGCCCGGCAGCAATTGGCGCTGGAGATGGGCGCCGATATTGAAACCCTTACTCACCTTCCTGATGTGGAACAGGCGTTTCCCTCCATTGAACGAATTGATCCGGATATAAAAGCGATGCTGAAGTATTCAGAGGAACACCGGCATGACCTTGCTGCAGAAAAGATCCGGGCAACCTATTATGAAGAAGTTGTCCGGGATGCCGAAGATGACATGCTTGCGGATGTGGATCTTAGTCTGACAGCCGGTTACAATGGACTTGATGAGACCAGCCGCGGTTCGGGATATTTCCGGTCCCTTAGCCAGAACACTGCAGGACCTTCCTATTCCGTTGGCCTTTCCTATTCCAAGCCATTTGGCAATAACGTGGCTAAGGGCAATTATGAGCAGGCCCGGATTACCCTTAATAAAAAAAAGGTTGAAATTAATCAACTTCGCAGAAGCATTAACTCAGATGTGCTGACCGCTTACCAGCAGTATCGCAATAGTATTAGTGCCCTGGAACAGCAGTTGAATGCCACTGAAAAGTACAAATCTGCCCTGGACAAGGAGCTGATGCGGTTTAAGCTTAATATGTCCACCTTGTCGGATCTGATGGACACAAGAGATGACTATCATGAAAGCATGAAAATACTTATTGCCTTGCAGAAGTCTTACTCGGGATCTGTTGTCAAACTAAAATGGGCATGCGGTAGCCTGGTTCAGCAAAAGGGGAACCGCTTTGAAGTGGATTCATCCATGCTTATTTCACCGTTCATCGGTTTCAATTAAAAAATTTAAGTGATGAGAATGGCTTTGTTTTTTGCCGTTGCAAAAAAACCTGAAGATGCTCAATCGGTTTTAGAAAAAAAATTAAGGAGAAACAGATGGCCATAAAATTTCGTAAAAAATCCTTGGAAAAACTCTCGTCACCCGAACAGCTGGATACCCTGTTAAAGATAACGACACCCAGTGGGTGGGTTGCCCTGGCTACGGTGGGGTTCTGCCTGGCTGTTTGTGTGGCATGGGGAGTATATGGCCGGATTCCCACAAAACTTTCAGGCAGCGGGATACTGCTGAATCCTAGAGGGGTTTTTGTTGTCACCGCCACCAGCACCGGAATCCTGGACTCCCTGAAAGTTAAGCTCGGGCAGTCAATAAAAAAAGGTGATGTAGTGGCAACAATCAGTCATCCCCAGGATACCCTGGAAGTTGCTACCTTAGAAGACAAGCTCAAAGAACTCCAGGATGCAAATCTCTTGATGGAAGCCAATGAAAAGGATAGCCTGTTGCTTAAAAAAAGGGAAATGGAGGAAGAGAAAAGAGAACTTGATCTAAATAAACGCATTAACCAGTCCAAAATGAAGCGGTTAGACCTGCGTATAAAAAATCAAAAGGAATTGGTGCTCCTTGGTCTGATCACCCAGTATGAACTGTCCTCTACCCAAGGGGACCGGGATGTTGCCAAAGACTCCATTGCTAAAGATAATAGCCAGCTTATCAGCATCAGGAACTCCTATGAACAGGCAAAACAGGACAGTGGTAAAAAACTCAAAGACCAGGAGAATGCCATTGAACAGGCAAGGGATGATCTGGCTGAGAAACAGGCAGGCTTGAAGGAAGCCCAGTTTGTGTCTGCCCCTTACGACGGTGTTGTTGTGGGGGTTGCCACTGTTCAGGGTACTCTGCTGGAGCCGGGTACTGAAGTAATTTCCATGGAGCTTGTGGAAAATGATGACGATAAAATACTGCTGGCCTTGCAATATTACCCGGCATCAACAGGCAAACGCATAAAAAAAGGGATGGCAGCACAGATTGCGCCGGGAACCGTTAAGGTAGATCAGTTCGGATATCTTTTGGCCAAGGTTACCAGTGTTGCTGAGTTCCCCGCCACCACAGCTCAGCTCAGTGCCAAGCTACAGAATGATGAGCTTGTGACACAGATCGAAAAACTGGGAACGGTGTTGGAAATTGAGTCCGTCCTTTTAAAGGACTCAAAAACACCAAGCGGTTATAAATGGACGTCCAGCCAGGGGCCTCCCTATTCACTCCAGGTAGGGACAATCTGTTCGGTAAGCGTTATTGTTGAAGAAGTCCCGCCCATTACACTGGTGATTCCCATGATTAAGAAGTATTTACTGGGTGTAGGAGAGGGCCGCGAATGAGTGATGACCTAACCCCGAAAATGCCGAGATGGAAGCAGGGCCGGGTTAAAACCCCCACCCTGATCCAGATGGAGGCAGTGGAGTGCGGTGCCGCGTCCCTGGGCATTGTACTCGGATATTTTGGTCGTTTCGAACCCCTTGAACTGCTTCGGGAAGAATGCGGGGTATCACGGGATGGCAGCAAGGCAAACAATGTCCTGAAAGCCGCCCGGCGTTTCGGGCTTGAGGCCAAGGGCTTTCGGGTGGAGACCGAATTCCTGCCGGATCTTCCCCTGCCCATTATTGTGTTTTGGAACTTCAATCATTTTCTGGTTCTTGAGGGTACAAAGGGAAATAAGGTATACCTCAATGATCCGGGAAAGGGACCCAGAACCGTAACCCTTGAAGAATTTGATGACTCGTTCACAGGGGTTGCTTTGCAACTCCAAAAAGGCCCAGAGTTTAAGCCGGGCGGAAAACCTGCCAGCACCTGGCCTTCTTTGAAACGTCGCCTGGCCACCTGCAAGTCTGCCTTGTTTTTTACCATGATCTGTGCCTTGTTCATGGTGGTCCCAGGGCTTGTTATTCCATTCTTTACCCAGATTTTTATCGATAATGTTATTGCCGGGGGAATGGACGGCTGGTTTAAACCGATGCTCCTTGCCATGCTTATTGCAGCAGTACTCTATTCCACTTTAACCTTCATTCAACAGTATTACCTGTTACGCATGGAGACTAAAATGGCCCTGGAAGGGACTACGGCATTTATCCGGCGGATTCTCAGTCTGCCCGTAGCCTTTTTTTATCAGCGCCAGGCAGGTGATCTTGTCAACCGCAGTGGCTTGACCGATAAAGTTGCCAAGGTCCTGGCAACCCAGGTGGCTCCTAATTTAATGAATATGATCATGTTGGTTTTTTACCTGGCTGTTATGATCCAGTATGATATCATCCTTTCCGGTGTGGCGGTGACCATGGTTGGATTGAATCTGTTGGCCCTTCGTATTGTCTCCCGCCGTAAAAAGGATCTGAGCCGAAAAATGCTCAATGAGCGCAACAAACTCATGGGGCAGGCCATGACCGGGTTGCAGTTAATCGAAACCCTGAAGGCATCCGGAGCAGAGTCTGATTTTTTTTCACGGTGGTCCGGTTACCAAGCTAAAAGCATTAATGCAGGCCAGGAGTTTTCCAGAATAGACCAGTACCTGACAGCGGTTCCTCCTTTACTTGTGGCTATTAGTAATGCCTGTATCCTTGGAATCGGCAGTATTCGAATTATTGCCGGTGATTTAACCGTGGGCCAGTTGGTGGCATTTCAATTTCTGGTAGGGGTTTTCACCACCCCTGTAATTCGTCTGGTGAACATGGGAAGTGTGCTCCAGAACATGACCGCTGATCTTGATCAATTGGATGACGTGTTGCGGTATGAGCCTGATGCCTTTGCCTCTGATCCGGCCCGCCTGGAGGAAGTCCCTGAAGATAAAGCGCTGAAGCTTACCGGGGATTTTTCCATGAAAGGTATTGAGTTCGGCTACAGCCGGCTGGAAGCGCCCCTCATTAAAAATTTCAATCTGAACCTGGCGCCCGGCGCCCGGGTGGCACTGGTAGGTGCATCCGGGTCCGGTAAATCAACCATTGCCAAAGTAGCAAGCGGTCTTTATCCTGCCTGGGACGGAAAAGCGTTTCTGGATAATATTCCCATGGAGAAGTTACACCGGGATACCTTTACCCGGTCCGTATCCACAGTGGACCAGGACGTGTTCCTGTTTTCCGGGACAGTGAGGGATAACCTTACCATGTGGGATGACACGGTTCCGGAACGCGATATAGTGCAGGCTGCCAAAGATGCTCAGATTTATGATGATATCGTGCGTCGTCCCGGGGGAATGGACGGGCCTGTGGAAGAAGGGGGAAGAAATTTTTCCGGTGGCCAGTGCCAGCGATTGGAAATTGCCAGGGCATTGGTTTGCAATCCATCCATCTTGATTATGGACGAGGCCACCAGCGCCCTGGATCCACAAACGGAAAAAGCCGTGGATGAGGCGATTCGGCGCAGGGGATGTACCTGTCTGATCATTGCTCATCGTCTGTCCACCATTCGTGATGCGGATGAAATTATTGTTTTGAAGATCGGGAAGGTGATGCAGCGCGGCACCCATGATGAATTGAAAAATATTGACGGTCTGTACGCAGATCTCATCAACGCCCAGTAGGGATTGGAGTGACATATGACCAGATCGGTCTCTGAGCATAATGAATCCGGACGATCCCTGATAACCACGGGAAAAGATCCATTGATTCTTGACGATCCAGGAACACTGATTTGCGTGGTCCAGGGAATTGCAGATGTTTTTTTTGTTACCCGGGATATTGACGGCAAGCCTCTGTCGCGTCGGCATATGGCCCAGGTTGGACAAGGGGATATCATCCCAGGTATGCGCCCTGAAACCTTGGGGGGCGTGATTATGATTGTGGGTATTGGCGAGGCTGAACTTCGCCTGGATCGTTTCAGTAACCTTTTAGAAAACCCTCCTCCCAGGGAACAAATGAACCTGGGGCAATGGTTTGCCCAATGTGTCACTGCCACCACTGTAGATCACGGGATTCCAAGACACAGTATCCTGGCAGAAGCTCCGGGAACCCTTGACCTGGAAGAAGGACAGTCTCTGAGGGTTCAAGGCCGGGATTGGTTTGTTACCAGTTTGACAGGTGAGGTTGGATTCCTGGATGTTAAGCTACAAACGCTTCATGCACCCCTTCCAATCCCGGAGAATAGCTGGCTTACGGCAACTATGGATTCTTGTGTAACCCTGGCAAGGGTTTCCGATTTCAAGGAGATGGAAGACCCGGAAGGCAGTGTTCAATTTTTTCACCGTTGCGTTACCAAATCTCTGGCTATCCAGGGACAACAGGAAGTCAATATTGAACGCAGTCGTTATCAACGCCGCTTAACAGGTGAGAAACGTCGTATGACAGAGGCGCTGCAAGGTATGGCAAGTATCATCCAGGGCCGGGATAAGGTCAGCATTCCCCATGATCTGCCGCCGCTGCTTGCCGCTTGTGTCAGTGTGGGGAAGGCTTGTGGCACATCCATTGCCAAGGACACTGCCAATCCTAAAACAGGGATGAATCCGGATCTGGAAGATATTGCCAGGCACAACAGGTTTCGCACACGGCAAGTGATTATTGCTGAAAAATGGTGGGACCAGGACCATGGGTCGCTTCTGGCTTTTCGAGAAGCTGACGGAAGACCGGTCGCCCTGATTCCACGGGGGCGAAGTGCTTATGTGTGCGTGGATTCCGTTACCGGAGAAAAACAGGCGGTCAATGGGGCTGTTGCGGACGCACTGAAACCTGAAGCCTACATGTTTTATCGGCCCTTTCCTCCAAAGAGACTCAACTGGATCAATCTTCTTCACTTTGGTATTTTCCAAAGCGGCATGGATTTTACCTGGCTGATTACCATGGGATGTTTTGCCGGTCTTTTAGGTCTGTTAACCCCCCTTGCCACCGGGATTATCGTGGGAACGTTTATTCCCAACGCAGCCAAAAACGATATTGTGCAGATTACCTTGATTCTTGTGGCAACTGCAATAGCCATAGCCTTGTTCAATGTTGTGAAAGGCATTTCATCCGTACGCATGGAAGGGCGTATGGATCTAAGTATTCAGGCCGCAGTGTGGGATCGTCTTTTATCCCTGCCCGTACCGTTTTTTAAGGATTACACATCCGGGGACCTGGCTGTTCGCAGCATGGGAATCAGCGCCATCCGGCAGATTTTGTCCGGGGCAACTTTGAACGCCGTACTGATCATGGCATTCAGCTCGTTTAATCTTTTGTTCATTTTCTATTACGACTGGCAGATGGCCCTGGTGGCAATTGCACTTGCCTTTATCGGTGCCATGGTGACGTTTACCGCAGGGATATTTACTATTTACTACCAGAAATCCTTGTTTGAAATTCAGGGGGCCATTTCAGGCACCATGCTGCAGTTTATCACAGGAATTAATAAATTGCGGTCCACTGGTGCTGAGGACCGGGCCTTTGCAGTGTTTGCCCAAGAGTATAAGCGTCAGAAACAGATGAACTTCAATTCCGGAAAGGTGGACGCTGCCCTTACGGCGTTCAATTCAGCCTTTCCCATTCTTGTCTCCATGGTGATATTCGCCTGGTATTACTGGATGCGTCCTGGCCATTTGTCCGTGGCTGAATTTATAGCATTTACCGCTGCATATACCACGTTCCAAACAGCGTTGCTTCAAGTTTCCATGGTCATGCCCAATACCGCCAATATTATTCCCCTGTACCAACGGGCACGCCCTATTTTTAACGCATTGCCTGAATTTAACGATGCCAGTAAAAAGCCGGGGCGCCTCAACGGATCCATTGATATCAGTCATGTAAGCTTTCGGTATTCTCCCAAAGGCCCTCTTATTTTGAACAATGTCAGCCTTTCAGCTGGCAAAGGTGAATTCATTGCCATTGTGGGAGGATCAGGTGCAGGAAAGTCCACCCTTCTTCGATTGCTGTTAGGGTTTGAAACGCCAGATTCAGGCAGTGTTCTTTTTGACAACCAGGAATTAAAAAATCTGGATGTCAGGGAGGTAAGACGCCAGGTAGGCGTTGTCCTCCAGAATGGAAAGCTCATGAACGGAGATATTTTCCATAACATTGTGGGGACATCGAACCTCACAAAGGAGGATGCCTGGGAAGCAGCACGCATGGTGGGAATTGCCGAGGACCTAGAAGCCATGCCAATGAAGATGAGTACCATTGTGCCTGCAGGGGGCGGATCATTGTCCGGGGGGCAGCGGCAGCGTCTGTTGATTGCAAGGGCGATTGCCAATCATCCCCGTATTCTTTTTTTTGATGAAGCCACCAGTGCCCTTGATAATCAGACCCAGGCCATTGTCAGTGAAAGTCTTGAAAAATTGAAAGTCACTCGAATTGTCATAGCTCACCGTCTTTCCACCATTATAAACGCCGATAAAATTTATACCATGCATTTGGGCAAGGTTGTGGAAGCCGGGACGTATGAAGAGTTGATGGCCCAGAAAGGATATTTTTATGAACTTGCAAAACGGCAGATTTCCTGATGTTTCCTGATCTGGACGATACCCCAGCCTTAAAATCTTCCATCATGAGCTTGACGTCCCCTAACGGGCACCTTGGATTCATGTTTACCTCCCAAGAAGGGGTTGTCCCTTATAAACTGGATGCATTCCGCAGGGAACTTATAGCTATCCTGGACGGTAAACGAACCGTCAGGGAAATTATTGTTCTTCTTTGCAAAAAGAATCCGAAATGGGAAAAAAAACGGATTCTTAAGGAACTTGACTATCTTTACACAAACGCCCTCCTGGAGCCGGATACCAGGATCTGTGACCTGGGGCCCGACCCATTGATAGAACCCAGGCTTGATCGGCAATTGAATTATCTAGGTGTATGGGCTCCCCAGGGCCGGAAAGCCGCACTTGAATATCAGCAACGCCTTTCTTCTGCCCACGTTGTTGTTATCGGCATTGGCGGGTTTGGATCCCACGTCCTTTGCGGTCTTTGTTATCTGAGTGTCGGGAACATTACTATTGTTGATTTTGACCGGGTCCAGCCCAGTAATCTGAACCGACAGATTCTATTTGATGAAACCCATCTGGGGCGCCTCAAAACAGAAGCGGCACAGGAACGATGTCAGGCCATCAACAGCAGCATCAACTACCGGTTTATCAACCAGAAGATTACAGGTGCCGAGGATTTTGTTTCTTTGATCCAGGATGGAGATCTTGTTGTAATGACTGCGGACAGTCCGAGACAGAAGATTTTTTCCTGGATGAACCAGGCGTCCTTTGCCACCAATACTCCGGTATTGTATACCCTGGGTATTTCCCCGGAGTCCGTTAAGATCGGTCCCCTGGTGGTCCCGGGTCAAACCCCTTGTTTTGACTGTGCCATGCCTTCTAAATTTCTCGACGCTGACAAAGAACCTGCCCGGACGTTAAATCAACAGTATCGCCACGGCAGCATAGAACCATACCTGATGACCGGTGCCGGTTTGATGCTCAACGAAATTACGGCCCATCTGACCCAAATACGACCTTGTCGGCTCCATGGGGCCATGTTGAGTCTGAACATGCATACTTACGAATCCTTGATACATCAAATTTCGCCACAAAAGGGATGTCGTTGTTGCAGTCACCTTGATAAAAACGCTGACCCAAATTTTCATGGGAGGGAATAATTAGATGCCGATTGTTAAATCAGGCCCCATTACATTGAACTACCATGTGACAGGTCAGGGGCCTCCGTTGGTTCTCATTGGTGGACTCGGGATGCCCATGCAGGGATGGGGGTTGCAAATAAAGGTTTTATCCAGGCATTTTAAACTGATTCGCATGGACAACCGGGGATGTGGGCGTTCGAGTCTGCCGGATAAGCCGTTTTCAATTCAGGAGATGTCCGGCGATGTTATTGACGTGCTGGACCATCTGGATTTGGAATTTGTCCATGTTTTGGGTGTTTCAATGGGAGGATTTATTGCCATGGAATTGGCAGCAGGTGTCCCGGAAAGGGTGAAGAGTCTTGTCCTGGCACACACCGCGCCCAAAACTCCGGATCTTGCGAGACAGCGCATGACACTGTGGCAACTCATGCGTAAAGAACCTGTCAGTGATGCCATTCTGGCACGAGAGCAACTGCTGTGGATTTTTCCTGAAAAAATCATGGAAAACGACAAGACCATGAAGATCGTGATGGAGAACCTAATTCTGGGGATGAAGGCCCAGTCTCCGGAGGGTTTTAAATCCCAGGCAGATGCCTGTGCAACCTTTGATATCCGTGACAGACTACAGCAGATACCCCAACCTGTTTTGATCATTTCTTCAGAAGACGATATTTCAATTCCATTGTCCCATACAATGAAATTGAAACGCCTCCCAAATGTCCGGAAAGTAAAAATTTTCCCCTCAGCCGGTCATATAAGTCATCTTATTCATGCTGAAGCGTTCAATCGTGAAGTTATTGACTTTCTTCAATCCATCACGTTCGACGTTTCCTGATTTTGCACCCATGATGTTGATTTTATGAAAAATGGAATTAGAGCTTAAGTCTCCCACCGGCTTTTCCAGGCGACGGGATCCACCGCAGTTCAGTAACGTCTCGTCAATTCTTTCAGCTTCATCCGGTGCCATAAAATTAAATACTGTTTTTCCTATTAGTTCACCAGGGTGGTATTCATAACTAATCACACTGGAAAAGGTTTCGAATTGAATCACCCATTAAAATCCTGTCTTCCATATTACATCGATTTTCTCATCTCAAGGGCTTCTCTATTTTCAGGATCTTTTCGAAGCACTGTGTTTAAATAATCATCGGCT
>JAFLJU010000148.1 GCA_022712835.1 Desulfobacteraceae bacterium | reverse complement strand
CCTGTTCTTTGGCCCACCAGCTATCTGATTTCAGGTTGAAGGAATACACCTTTACATGGGGACAAAGCCTTGTTGCTTTTTTGATTCTATCAAAGCTTGGCTCCCCTATATCAATCCATAGAGATAGTCGGT
The DNA here is from genome assembly GCA_022712835.1 of Desulfobacteraceae bacterium. The sequence goes on along the minus strand of JAFLJU010000148.1, from coordinate 3,857 downwards.
CATCCAATGTGCGTTCCCAGATGTCGGGTTCTTCTACGGCAGAAAGCCCTTTGGTAAACGACAGATTTTCCCTGGCATTCATGCAAAAAGCCAGAACCCTGGCCATCATCCGCTCAAGTGACTCCGAAGGGTGTTGGGCTATGGTTAGATTAAGATTGTCATAATGATTTGCCTCGATGTTGGATAGTGCGATCTTAATTTTGAAAATGGTTGGTTTTAATGCCACAAGCGCCCCTCTATTATTTATAAGTTTTTTTGTGCCGGATGAATATATCATAATTCTGACAATAGTGCATTGATGCTGATGATTTCCATGGTTATAGTAAGCTGACTAAGATAAACATGACTAAGATAAACCTAAATAAGATAAAAAATAATAGAACCCATTCCCATGGTATTTAATTTTTAAGGAGACAGGATATGTTGAAAGTATATGCCGCCAAGTGGTGTCCCCATTGCACACAGACCGTTGATTATCTGAAAAAAAACCAGATTGAATTTGAATACATTGAAATTGAAGAACAACCCGATGCCATTGTTCAAAAAATTATCGAGGTTAATGGAGGGGATGACTGGGTGGTGCCCACCCTTGAATTTCAAGGAAAATGGCGGATAGGCAAAGTCTTTAATGAAATAGAACTCAACTTTGATTTAAAGCAGTTGGGGGTAAAATAAACCGATAAAAAAATTTTCCTGGAAAAATCCGTGGAAAAAACCCCGGGAAAAGCAATCGGGTAATCCAGCTTTTTATAAAGCGAGGTTCGGTCATGGACAGAGAAAAGGACAGAGAAAAGGACAAAGAAAAACTAAACCAATACCGGTATTTTCTAAAGGACAGTATCCGGAAAAAAATTAATTTCCGGTTTACCGATCAGAACCAGGGCATTGTGGCTCCCCCCATTGAAGAAAAATGTCTGGACGGAGCAAAGCGGATCGATCTTCCCGGACCGGATCTGTGGGAAAACATCCCTTTGGCTGATATCACCCATGCTTTTGGCAACAGAAAAAGTCACCGGGTGTATGGGGATCAGCCCCTTGCTCTGGAAGAACTTGCCTATCTTGTTTGGGCGACCCAGGGGGTGAGGGGAAAACTCACCTCGGGACACGCATACCGAAATGTTCCTTCTGCCGGGTGCCGCCATGCCCTTGAGACCTATCTGGCCATTTTTAATGTGGTGGGGATAGTGCCCGGCATGTATCGGTATCTGCCCCTTTCCCACCAATTGGTGTTTGAGTTCTCAGATGAGATGTTAGCTGAAAAGATGGTGACAGCCTCCCTGGGTCAGTCCTATCCGGGGAGATCCGCAGTTACCTTTATCTGGGTTGCCATTCCCTATCGAATGGAATGGCGGTATGGGCTGGCCGCCCACAAGGTGATTGCCCTGGATGCCGGGCATGTCTGCCAGAATCTGTATCTTGCCTGTGAGACCATTCATGCCGGTACCTGTGCCATTGCCGCCTATGATCAGGAAGAGATGGACGAGCTTCTGGGCCTTGACGGGGATGAGGCGTTTGCCGTTTACCTGGCACCCGTGGGAAAAATTAAGGTATCCTTTACACCATTTGCTGACTAAGTTTCTCCCGAAGCCGTGTATAGTCCACCATGGCACCAAAAGCTCTGGCCGCTCTTTCCGGGCTGGGTAGCACGGGAACGCCCTTGTCCTGAAGGCCTGCAATAAAATCATTATCCCGGGTCAAAAATGAAAAACCGACAATGGGTTTTTTATGGGTGTCGACCAGGGAGGCGATGGCACTGCATTGGGCATCGATGATATTCTCGATTTGGGCGTCAATCTCCTCCTGGGGAACCCCCATACCGGCCAGGGCCGTGCGCACCATTTCGGCAGACGCCAGAAAGTATATCAGCATGCCATCCGCCCCTTCTTCCTCCAGCAGCACCTTGGGAATTCCATGGAAAAAATCCAATGGGTTCTTGGTATAGGTCAGATCAATGGGATTGTTTGCGCTGCCGGTGTGGGGGATAAAGGGGGCCAGTTTTTCCAGGGTTTCAACGGAGAGCAGGGGCAGTTCCAGGCCGGTTCGCTCGCAGGCATCGGCAGCCGCGGCACCGGGACCACCGGAATGGGTTTGGATGATCAGGCGATTGCCCCGGGGCAGGGGAGAGGTCCCAAGTGCATAGCAAAAATCAAATAATTCTTCGATACTATGTGCCCGGATGATCCCGCTTTGTTTGAAAACACCGTCATAGAGAGAATCCGGGCCTGAAAGAGAACCGGTATGGGAGAGACAGGCTCTTTTTCCTGTTTCAGATCCTCCTGCATAAAAGGCAACAATGGGTTTGATTAGTGAAACCTTCCGGGCCATTTCAATAAATTTTTGGCCCTGGCGTATGGATTCGATATAAAGACCGATCACCCGGGTGTTAGGGCAGGCACCCAGATATTGGATACAATCCACCATGTCGATATTGGCTTCATTGCCCAGGCTGAACCCCGTGCTGAACCCCTGGCCGTAATGATCGTCAAGAAAGGGGAACATCTGGGTGATAAAACTGCCGCTCTGGGAGGCCATGCCGATGAACCCCTGTTTGCCTTTAGATGGCAGAAAGGTGGCATTGAGTCGTACATGGGAATTGACCACCCCGATGCAATTGGGACCGGTAAATCTGATCTGGTAGTGATCGGCAATCTGCTGCAATTGCCTTTGAAGCTCGACCCCTTTTCCACCCACCTCGTTAAACCCGGCCGAGACAATGACAGCATGTCGGATCCCTTTTTCTCCACAGGCTTTAAGGGTTTTGGCAACGATTTTTGTGGGCAGAACAATAAAGGCCATATCAGGGACTTCCGGCAGGTCGCTGACATCAGCATAGGCCGTCAGGTTTAAAACGGTTTTTTCTTTGGGATGAATAGGATAGATGCTGCCTTCATATCCGTCGGTCAGAATGGTAGTTAAAATGCTGGAGCCCATGGCCGAATAATTATTGGAGGCCCCGAAAAAGGCAATGCTCCTAGGATTTGCAATGGGATAAAGGGGGCTTTGGGAAATGGAAGTGATCATAGGGAACCTTTATTTTCTAAAATAATAAGCGCATCCACGGCCTTGATGGTGCCGTCCGGGGAGATTATTAACGGATTGATGTCAATTTCCGAAATGGATTCTTCGGATAATCCTAGGTGGCCCAGGGCCATCAGAATTTGGCAAAGTGCCGTGAGGTCTGCAGGCTTTTGGCCACGGAAGGCCGCGAGCATCGGTTTTGTTTTTAAGCTATGGATCATATCCAGGGCTTCCACTTTGTCAAATGGTGCCACCCGAAAGACTGTGTCTTTGATCACTTCGGTCATGATTCCGCCGAACCCCATCATGACACAGGCACCAAATTGGGGATTTCGACTTAATCCGATGACCAGTTCCCGCTGGCCTTCCACCATCTCCTGGACAAGAACCCCTTCAAGGGGCAGAACCGATTCAAGGGGCTGAATGCCGTTAAGGGGAGAGTTCGTTTTTTCACAAATCTTGTTGTAGGCCTTGCGGACCGCTTCTGGAGTCGTAAGATTCAGCTCAATGCATCCGTGTTCGCTTTTGTGCATCAATTCCCAGGCGCAGGCTTTCAGAACCACTGGATAACCGATACGTTCTGCGGCAGATACGGCGTCATCGGCAGTTTGAACCAGTTCTTCCCGGGTGATGGGGATGCCCATGGAACTGAGCAATTGTTTGGATTGAAATTCAGATAATGCGGTTTGCCCGTTGGCTAGTGCTGCTTCAATTAGATTCATTTAAAAGCCCTGTGATTGTGTTAGGTGTTAAAGGTCTATATCACGAATGACGGATAGCCCCTTGATCAGGGAAGCCATGTCTTCTTTCCCCACTGCCGCTTCAATGCTTTTTTCAAG
>JAFLJU010000429.1 GCA_022712835.1 Desulfobacteraceae bacterium | reverse complement strand
CGTACCCGTATTGAAGCATGGGGGTGGGGTCCAAAGGATCAAAGCCTGTGGCGATGATGATCGACCCCACATCAATGACTTCCTTTTCATCTTTGATCTCATGGTCAATGGCACCGGCCTTGCACTCATCCACGCACAGCTTGCATTCGCAGCAGCCGCCGCAGTTGATGCATTTATCCGCATCGCTCTGGGCAGATTTTTCGGAAAGGCCCAGGTCCACTTCGTCAAAATTGAACTTTCTTTCAGAAGGGTCTATAAAAGCCGATTTGGCCCTGGCTACGAGGGCAGCACCTTCTGGAAGAGGAACAAAATCATCTTCAACCGACACCGCCTCAGGGGCTTTTCTTTCCTGGTCGAACAAATCCATTTCCTGGTTTAAATACCGCTCAATGGCGGTGACCACCTTATGACCGCCGGCTATGGCCTCGACCACGGTGGCAGGTCCGGTTACGGCATCCCCTGCGGCAAACACGCCGGGTATTGAGGTTTCCATGGTATCCGAATCAACCGTAAAGGTTCCCCAGGCGGTCAAATCAATGGGAGTATCCTTTAGAACCGGTGCAGACTCAACTCTCTGGCCAATGGCGGGAATGATCATATCACACTCAATGATATATTCGCTTCCTTCAACCGGAATCGGTCGCCTTCGTCCGCTGGCATCGGCGGGACCCAGTTCATTTTTAATACATTCAATGCCGATCACCTTATTATTTTCAATGACCACTTTTTTAGGTCCCACAAGGTTAAAAAATTCAACCCCTTCTTCCTTGGCACCTTCAATTTCTTCATGGTCAGCTGGCATCTCATTTTCACTTCTTCTGTAGACAACCGCTACGGTCTCGGCCCCGGATCTCACGGCAACCCTTGCCGCATCCATGGCCACGTTTCCGCCGCCGATGACCACCACCCGTTTCTTGGCAGACCCGGGTCTTTCAAGATTTTCCCTGCGCAAGAATGGCACGGCATCCACCACCCCGTCCGCCTCTTCATTTTCGATATTCATCTTAACCGGCACATGGGCGCCGATTCCTAGGAAGATGGCATCAAACCCGTCGGATTTAAGGCTTGCCAGGGTAAAATCAGCTCCCAGTGCCTGGCCGGTTTTAAGTTCCACCCCAGTGGAAAGAATATGGTAAATTTCCTGGTCCAGTATGGCCGGGGGCAATCTATAATCCGGGATACCGGTTCTCAGCAGTCCGCCGGGTTTTTCCATGGCTTCAAAAATAGTAGGCTTAAACCCCTTGCGCCTCAGATAATAGGCCACGGTAAGTCCCACCGGACCCGATCCGATGATAGCCACCCGTTTGTCAATCTCTTCGACTTCCGGCTGGGGAACATCGGCCAGGTTGGCATTATCCGCCGCAAATCGTTTTAAATCCCGGATGGCAATAGACGAGTCCACCAACCCTCTTCGACAGTCACTTTCGCAAGGATGGGGACAAACCCTTCCCAGGACTCCCGGAAGGGGAAGGCGCTCCATGATCAGATTCAAGGCTTGCTGGTAATTACCGACTTTAACCATCTGTACATACCCCTGAACATTGGTTCCGGCAGGACAGGAGGTTTTACAAGGCGCCTTGGTTCTTTTATCAATCACGTACCGGACGGGTACGGCCTGGGGAAAAGACAGGTAAATTGCCTTGCGCATCTTGGTGTTCACATCCCATTCATTTGGGAACTCAACCGGACATACCTTGGAACAATCCGCGCACCCGGTACAATTGGTCTTAACGTATCTTGCCTTATTATTGAGGGTCACCTTGAAGTTGCCCACAAAGCCTGAGACATCCTCCACCTCACAATAGCTTCTCAACTCCACATTTTTATCCTGGCCCACGGCCACCATTTTAGGGGTTCCAATACAGGCGGTACAATCCAGGGTGGGAAAGGCCTTGTCATATTGAAGCATATGCCCGCCCACGGTGGGCTCTTTTTCAACCAGGTATGCCCGGAAGCCGGAACTTGCAATATCAATGGCTGCCTGCATTCCGGCGATCCCCCCCCCCACGACCAGGGAGTTTGAATTAACCGAAAACTCACTTGGGATCAGCGTATCCTGAAAAGAGACTCTTTTAAGCCCTGCCCGAACAATAATCCTGGCTTTTTCCGTGGCCTCGTCCTCATTTTCCGTTACCCATGATCCGTGTTCCCTGACGCAGACCATATGAAAGGCGTGGTAGGGGTTTAAGCCTCCCCTGGCACAAGCTGATCTGAATGTTTTCTCATGCATCCGTGGTGAACAAGAAGCCACCACCACCCGGGTCAAATTATGTTTTTTAATATCACTTTCAATGAGTTCCTGACCAGGATCAGAACACATAAACAAATAATCCCGTGCGACAACCACCCCCGGGAAACTTGCTGCATAGGCGGCGATTTCCGTCACCCGAACCCGGTAGGCGATATTAATACCGCAGTGACAGATATAGAATCCGATTCTTTCAGACATGACAGTCCTCCTGCTCAAGGCATATGGTTTTGGTATCTATTTTTGTATTTGGTTTTCCATCGAAAAATTCAACCGAGGTTAACAGCAGTTCAGATATATCCTGAACCTTTATACTATTCCCAACATTCAGCTCGACAATGGCTTCATTGAGCATCCGGATACAATAGGGACAGGCCGTTGCAATGACACTTGCCCCTGTTTTCATGGCCTGGCGTACCCGTACAACGCCAAACCTGTGCTCGGTTGGATATTGCTTCCAGGGTCCCCCGCCGCCGCCACCGCAGCAAAGACTTCTTCCCCTGTTATTATCCATTTCGATAAGTTTCAGTCCCGGGATGCTGTTAAGCACCCTTCTGGGCGCATCGTAAATCCCATTATGACGCCCGAGGTAACAAGGATCATGATAGGTGACCGTTTGATCAATCGCTCTTGACAAGGTTATCTGCCCTTTTGAAATTAGCCTGTCAAAAAGTTCAATATAATGCTCACTTTGAACAGTATTTTTGAGTTCACCATATTGTTTATTAAAGGTATTCATACAATGGGGGGAAGATGTCAGAATCTTTTGAACCCCGGCAGCCATGAACCGATCTGTATTTTTCTTTTCAAGATCTGAAAACACCTGGTTTCCGCCAATGGCAGATGCCAGGTCTCCACAACAGTTTTCGTCTCCCCCCAGGGTGCCAAAGGAGACGTTTGCATGGGTGAGCAATTTTGCAAGAGCTAGCCCTGCCCTCTCACCACCCTTGGAAAGGCTTGTGTCGAATGCGGTGGTACAGCAGGTGAAAAGACAATACTCCATGCCCTGATCAAAGGCGGGCATCACCCCCCCGGCCCAGGCACCTCGATCAGACGGATTGCCGTTCCAGGGATTGCCACGGGCTTTCAGACTTTTTATGGGTGGCGCAAACATTTTGGGAAGTTTTTTGGCCGCAACCGTTTGGGAACGGACTGATTTTACCAAATCAATTATTTCAATGCCCCGGGGGCAATTGTCCACACAGGCCCCACAGGTGGCACAATCCCAGGACGCGGTATCCACTGTTGCCTGGGTGCAGGTTTCAAGGCTGATGTTCCGAAGTATCTGCCGGGGGCTGAAATAGGCAATCTGACTCCAGGGACAGACCCCTGAGCAAGTGCCACACTGCATGCAACTCATGAAATTATCCCCCACATCCTTTGTCACGGTCTCAAAATCAACCTGGGATTCTTTGACAGCCTTTTCTTTTAAGGTGGTCAGAAAAATAGCCAGGGGCCGGTAAAAAAGATGGGAGAGTTTACCAAAGGGAAGCATGATGCTGAGCATGCCCACAACGATGCCCACATGGAGTGAATAAATAGAATAGGTGGCAATGGGCCATTCGGCCAGACGGAAAAAATGCACCAAAATTCCGGTAAAAGCCGTGATAAATAACAAAATCAGAAAAAAGACATCTGTAAAATCCGAATACCTATGAAGCTTTTCTTCCTTTAAATACCACCGGCTGTACAACATATTGCCTGAAACCAGCATGATGGAGATGGTGGCATAGTAACCAAATATTCTCGTGGGATGCCAAAAGGGATGGACAATATCTGTCTGGAAGGCCTCAAGGAAACCGATGATGAGCACTTCCATGGTGACATAACCTGAAAACAGGAAGAAATGCCGTATCCATCGACTACTGGGCCCGGTCCCGCACTTGCGCCACCTTTTTTGTGTCAGATAGTGGAGCAAAAAGATGGGGGCCTGGGTCAGGTACAGCCTAAGGGGAATCTTGGTCCCCTGCATGATCCCCCGATACATGAGAAATCCGTTTGAAAGGAGCAAGGCCCCGAGAATCCCAAACATGATCTGGTCCCCTATGTGGACCCAATGGACGGGAGCAAATGAATTCAGAACCACCCGATCGGTAATCACCTCCCCGTGGCCAAAGACAAACAGCAGAACAATGGCCAGGGTTACGGCCAAGAAAGCACCCACCTGCCATTTGGGGGATGAATAAAACAGACGGGCAAGACCGGTCCAGTCAAACTGAGTGGTCAGCCAGCGTCGTGTGGCCATCATGGTCTCGGCAGGTTCCGCCCCCCGGGGGCAATCGGTGTTGCAGTCACCACAATAATAGCACAGCCAGGGTTCCGGTGATTCCAGCAATTTATCTTTCAGCCCCAGCTGAAGATACCTATATATCTTTCGCGGAAACGTAGTGGTACCAGTTGACAAGGGGCAGGTTGCGGCACAATTTCCGCATTGCATGCACAACTCCATGTCCTTGGCGCCAAGTTCTTTTACTTCTTTGAATAAATTTTGATCAATGGTATTATTCCCCAAAACAATTCTCCCAATAATGCACCTAATTAAAACTATCTCGATACCTGCTTAAAAAACAAACCACAGATGGTTATTCCTTCAATTTCCCACCCGGACACTTTCTAGACCGCTTGATAATTTCCAATTCTTTGATAATCGTCTCCAAAGAATCCACTGTAATCGGCTTTTCAATAAATTGATCAATTCCGGTCCGCGCAATTCCCATCGCCATCTCATCGTTGGTCATGGTGGCCATTAAAATTCTTGTGGCATCTGGATGAATTTGTGCGGCCTTGGTTAAAAATTCGATTCCATCCATGTCCGGTAAAAAATAGTCGGCAATCACCACATCAATCTTTTGGTATTTCAGGGAATTGAGTCCCTCTATGCCAGATTTAAAAATCAAAAAATCTGTCTGGCTCCCCTCAAAAAAAAGGTTCAGGGAATCACGCACATGTTGATCGCTGTCAATAAGCATGATGTGAAGGGAGTTTTGTTTCATCTTTTCTCAATTACCTTTAAAAAACGGGTTTAACCTTTGCAATACAATTATCAATACAATTGTCAGTATACATTAGCAGAAACCATGCCAAATAAATTTTCAAAGAACATGAACTGTAAATACAGATACTTATATTTGAAAGATTTTTTTTTACATCTTGTTTTTTTTACTTTTTTATGGAAAATTCAAAAAGGATTTAGAATGATTCCAAAATTTAGCAAAATTTAAAATTTTGCTTTTTTAACCGTCTGTCAA
>JAFLJU010000345.1 GCA_022712835.1 Desulfobacteraceae bacterium | reverse complement strand
AACGGCGTCTCATTCGATTAGTGGTTTGTGGTTTGTGCATCGCCGTAATTATTTCAGATTAGTTGTAAAAAGTCTAGTTTTTTATAACCCCTTGTTATTTAAGAAGATTTCGTCCACTTAATTGAAATTCCATTCCTAAGTGGATTTTTTATTTGTTTGCGGGCTATTTAAATTGGTGCTATGAAATCATCGATTGAATTTGAAAACTTTTTGATCGAATAATATTCAAATTGACGGGTTATCCAGACCTGTATAATCATTGGGCTGAAAGATAAATATGAAACCTAAACTTAGCAAACAGGATATTTGGCAGGCAGAGAAGAAACACATGGTTGGAAAGCAAGCCTGGTTCGGGTACGCTTTGGAATGCAAGTGTTGCGCTCTTCATCTCCGGAATACAGGTGCATTCGGGGCGTCATATTCGGAGGGTGCTTTCTTTGCCCCCAAATTTGCACGAGCCTACTTTGGATTTGCCATTGAGAACCTCACGAAAGGTATTCTGTTATCTGGTCCCAATTGCAACAAATATCTCAAGGATACAAAAGTCTCCTTTGGGAAAAGCGGGCATGACCTGTGTTGGTTGCTGACTGAAATCCCACATGCCATTCCTGAAGAAGATAAGTTCTGGTTGGAGGCTTGGTCTATATCGGCTACTTGGTATGGCAAGTATCCCTTCCCGTCAAAGATGAATGGATGTCTTGATCTGTACCGTCCGATGAAGTCTAGTGAGGCCCTTAATCGTAGGGTTGCTGATGGAAAGCGTGATTACACTCATCATGATCTTTTGCACTCGGGCATTGGTGACTATGAAGTAGAATTATTTAAAAAGTACTTCACTACATTGCACTCACAGTAAGCCCAACAAAAGTATACACTGGAGCTTCCCCGCCACTGCGCTCTGGGGACCCCCCGGTGATGCAGGGGTTAGCGCCAATAAGTGAAGAAATGTACTTAGTTAACAAAACAATAGAGGAATTATCAAAATGCCAAAAATCAAAGTATATCCATTTAGATATTATGACGCTGAGCAGGGCATTCGACGTGAAGGTGCCGGAATGTGTACCGAAGAAAAAATAAAAGAGATGCGAAAAAATGATCCAACTAAAGATCATCAAATGATTGAGTCAGGCGCAATCGAAATTGATGAATCTGAATTGAACGAAACAGGTAGGTATTATCCCTCCTCCTCCTGTTGATGATTGAAATTAAACTAACAGTCATAAAGAGTACAGGTGGTGCAAGGCAAAGTTCAATAAACTTGCGCTAATAAATAGCTCCAACTGACCCAATTCCGCGACGCATTTTTATGCTTGAATAGCATAAAATTTCACCACTACATTGGGTAGCTGAGCATAGCGTTAAAAAGTAAAGTTATTAATATAAAGAGTGGCGTTTGGATTTGAAATGAATTTTTAATTTCCTTATGTTGCATGTCGCGCTACACTTGCGGGGTGCCACACTTGAGCTTATCGAGTTGCTGGCTTTTTCATACTGTTCTTGACAAAAAGTCTTCTCCTGTCTTAATATTCAAGGATGATACGTTGGAATTTGAGGTCTTTTTTTTGATTCTTTGTAAAGAGGGAGGCTGCTGTTGAAAAAACTAAAATTCCATGCTCACCTGATTGTCTGTGGTTTTGTCTGGCCTTTGCTTATTGTTTTTCAACTGATCACCTATGCAGGTGTTAGTATTGGGGAAACCATTGATTGTACGGATGTGAGCGTCGACTATAGGGATGATTTGACCCTGACTCAAGAAGAGCGCCTTCGGCTGATGGATGAAGCATTTTTAGAGTCACTGAATAGATTTGAATTGTGTCAGTCCGCAAAGAAAATGGCAGCTTCTTCAGGTGAAGCAGGCAATGATGGCACAGGAATTGATGGCAATGGAACGGGTGGTTCTGGAGGTTTAACTGGAAATTCAGGCGGGACTTCTCCAGATGGTTCATCCAAAGCTGGCCCTTCTCCGGACGGTAAATCCATTGGCGAATCTGTTGCCGGTTCAACCATGTCGGGAACGGATTCGCCTAAAAATATTACGCCTGCCGGGGAAACTGAGGAATCGCCTGATTTAAAAAGACCCCAGGATCCAAAGGGTCAAAATGAGGCAGGTAACAACACCTACGGTAAGACACAGCAGTCAAACGGGAAGCTGCCTGAGGATATTCCGTCTGCCAAAAATGATGATGCCCTGTCAGCGCAAATTCGGTATGCGGCTGAAAACGAAACAGATCCCGTTAAAGCCAAGCAATTGTGGAATGAGTACAGAAAATACAAAGGCTTGCCCACTAAATGACATTAGAGAGAACCCATGATTTTTAAAAAAACGGTCACCATTTTTATGATTTTCATATTTTTGCTTCCAGGATGTGTGGGTCAGAATCGAACATCGTCAGTGGTTGGTCCGCCGCCATCGTCATCCTATCAAGGGGCAGTAAAAAACAGACCTGAAATCGCCACACCCAAGCTGGATGTGATCATTCCTGTTTTTGATCCGGGGCTTGCGGATCTGTCAAATGATGATGACAAGGATATCTGGCCTGAACTGCGCAGGGCAGAGGCCAACCGATTTGCCTATAAACTTAAGGAACAGCTTGAAAAAACGGGCCAATTTGGTGCAGTCCGGGTCACACCGGATCAGACGGCCACGGGAGATTTGTACATTCTTGGCCGGATTGCGGCGTCAAATGGAGAACAGGTTGCCCTGGATATTGAAGTGGTCGACATCAGCGGTAAAAGATGGCTGGATGACAGCTTTGAGCATGAGGTATCAGAAGCGTTTCATAATAATCAAAGAAATAAAGAGGTGGACCCTTATGACCCTTTATTTGAAACGGTTGCGGCCAAAATTGTTGAAACGCTTAAAGATCACTCTTCCCAGGAGCTGGAAGAGCTGCATTACATTGCTGATTTACGGTTTGGCGCCAATTTTTCCGAAGATACGTTTATGCCATACCTGGAGACAAAGAATGGTTCATTTACCCTTGTGAGCAAACCCAGTGACGATGACCCCATGTTTAAAAGAGTCAAGGCGATTCGGGTCAGAGATCAGCTGTTTATTGACAGTTTACAGGACAACTATGCCGCTTTTCCAGGCCAGATGAATGAAAGTTATTTGATGTGGCAAAGGGAAAGCCTTTTTGAGATCCAGGCCGGGCGAGCAGCCAGCAACAAAGCCACTGGTCAGGCCCTGGGGGGCCTGCTCCTCATTGGTTTGGCGGTTCTTTCCGGGGTAGCAGGGGGCAATTCCAATAGCAGCGGCGGCAGGGCCGCAGGCACTACGGGAGCGATTTTGGGCGGTTTGGCCGGTGCCTCATTACTTTCAAAAAGTTTTAAGACCAGCGATGAAGCCAAGGTGCATCGAGACGCTCTCAATGAACTGGGCCAGTCCGTTGATATGGACCTGGCTCCCCAGGTCATTGCCTTTGAAAAACAAAGCGTTGAGCTGACAGGTGATGCCAGGGAACAATTTACCCAGTGGCGGCAGTTTCTTCGAAAAATCTATTTGGAGGAGCAGACACCTGATGTGCAATTATAACGCTAGGAATTCTTGTGATTGAAGAAAAACTTAAGGCAGCGCGTTTGGACAGTGCCAAGCGCAGAATGCAGATAGGGATCGGCCTGTTTGTCATCGTTTGTCTGTGCGCCCTGTTGGTTATAGGGCTTTCATTTGTTGATATTTCTCTTAAAAAAAACAAGGCATTGGTTGTTGCCTCCCCAAAAGAACAACTGCCTGCCGTTGACAGGGAAAAAGTTCGTGGAGAATTCAAGGCAGCACTACAGCAATATGAAAATGAGATAGAACCCCGCCTTAAGCTAACCAATGTCCAACGCTGGTATTCGGCATCTTTTGAAATAAATGAGCTTAAGAAAAAGGTGATGGAAAATTTCAGTAACGGAGACTATGGGGTTGCCGTGGACAATCTCCGGTTACTCAACAGTTTAACACTGAACGTGTTGAAAGAAGCGGATCAAATTTTTGAGCAAAATATGGAAAAAGCCAAACAATTGTTGGCAGATAATCTCTACGATGGTGCTAAGTCTCATATTGAAAAAGCCCTGGAGGTCAATGGACAATCGCCAGAAGCCCTTCAGGTTCAAGTGGAGATCGAAAAACTTCCTGATCTGCTTCCCTTATTAAATAGTGCCGCAATTGCCCGGGCTGAAAATGATATTCAAAAGGAATATGATTATTTGCAGCAGGTGTCAAAAATCTCACCGGAACGGGACGGGGTGAAGGATCGATTGAACGAGCTTAGGGATCGTATTAACACCCAAAAATTTGAATGGCATATCTCTTCGGGGTTTGACAATTGTGAAAACAAACAACCCCAAAAAGCCAGATCCCATTATAAGAAGGCCAAGCAGATTGATTCTAAAAGACCGGAGTTGTCATGGCTTTTGACTCAGATTTTGGCTTTGGAGAAATCTCTTCGCATAACGCTTGCTGTCAATCAGGCACAGCAAGCTGTTCGACAAGATGACTGGGAGCAGGTCAAACTTAATTTTACCAGGGCCGCAAAAGATGCACCGGAAGATCAGAAGGTGGTGGAAGGGTTAAGACGCGCCAACCATATTCTATCTCTCCAGGCACGGTTAGAACAATTTTTGAAAGCCCCTTACCGTCTTGCCCATACAGCGGTTTTAAATGAAGCCCAACAGACATTGGTGGCCGCTAACGCGGCTTCTGGGGATAGTTTTACAATCAAAAGACAGGCAACACAATTGGGTGAGTTGATCACCCAAATCAACCGGGTGATTCCGGTGACAATTATCTCTGATAACCAAACCTATGTGTTGGTTCGCGGTGTTGGCAAGGTGGGTGTGGTAACAAAAAAAATAATACAGCTCAAACCGGGTAATTATACATTTGAAGGGACACGGAAGGGGTTTAAATCAAAACTTTTGCACCTCCTTATCCCCTATGATCAGAACCAGTTTAGTGTG